>CAKUDT010000004.1 GCA_934645125.1 uncultured Eggerthellaceae bacterium | reverse complement strand
TCTCCTGGATGCCCTTCAGGTCGTTCATGGTCTGGGCGGAATGCCAGATCTTCACGCCGATTTCAACGTAGTCTTCCAGCAGGTCCTCGCACTTGCCGCAGGTGTGTGCGCCGTAGATAACGCCGCGATCGGTCACGGCCTTGGCCAGACGCTCGTGACACGGCTTGATGACCTCGCGGTACGTTTCCGGAGACAGGAACAGATTGTTCGCGGTGGCAATGTCGTCGAAGTTGTAGTAGATGTCAAGATCGTAGGCATCGATGAGCTTGTTGGCAATCTCAATCTTGTGATCGGTGATGGCCTCCATGAACGCGCGGCTCTCTTCGGGATCTTCGACCATGGCGATCAAAGCGTTCTCGAAGCCCATGTAGGCAGCCAGGCGCTCATAGCAGCCGCAGGTAGAGTAGAAAGCGATGGCCTTCTGAGTGCGGTCAACGTTCTTCATTTCGGCTTCAGCCGCAGCCTTGAAGTCGATCTGGCTGATATCCGGGATTTTCACAACGTCGCGCCAGTTCTCGATGTCGTCCAGCAGCGGCGGCACGGTGGTGTCGTGCATGGCGCCGGCCGGCGTGATGACCCAGCGGATGCCGTACGGGTCGGGGCCATCCTGACGCGGCTGCTCCAGGAACTGCAGCAACGGCAGACCGGCGGTGTAGATGCACTCGCCGGTGAACGGCATGTACTCAGGATTGCCGAAATTGATGGTTTCCATCAGGTTTTCACGTGGTGTAAGCATGAAATAAACCCCCTAAATAGATGATTGCGGCTCCCCCAAGAGCCTTCTTGAGTGGATTGCCCGCCGTCCTGGTTCCTCCCTCCAAAGCAGCGGAAATCCTTATGGGTCTATGATAAGCTCCTAAAAGAAGGAAAGGAATAGACAGACCTCTTCGCTTGTCAAGTGACGATTTCCATTTTTACGCTTTTATCCAATTTACTTTACAATTGGTAGGCGAAAGTAAAGCATGAATAGACAACCATGCGCAAGAATGAATTATTCTCCGAAAAAGACACGACGATACAGAGCGCATGTCAACATTGCTTGACAGATAATGTACCGACCTGGATAATGCCTTATAAATAAAGATTTATTGGACTTGACAAACCGATTGGATGCTTATGTCTGTTGAACGAATCGGCTTTGAAACGAAAGCGCAAATTTTCTCGGCCCTTAAGCATCTCGTGGAAAACGGGTGTCCCTCGAAATCGGTGTCGGTAACCGATATCTGCAAAGAGGCGGGCGTCTCGCGACAGACGTTTTACAACCACTTCAAGGACAAGTATGCCGTGACCCAATGGTTCTTCGATTTGGTGTCCAACCGCTACTTGCACGAGGCGGGACGGTCGCTGAGCTATTACGAAGCGAACCTCTTCACGAATCGTATATTCGCGTCGAACTTGACCATGGTCTCCGCGCTTCTGAAGGAAAACGGCTACCAAGCTTTGGGCGCGTACGCATACCGAGGCCGCAAGGAAGAGCTTGTACGCACCATCACCCAATACAAGGGCCTTGAAATAACGCGTGACCTGGAGCTTATCCTGGATTACCATGTTACCGCCGAAACATCCCTGGTAGGACGATGGATCAAAGATGGCGCGCTGGAGTCGCCCGAACGCTTCGCCGAGATTCAGGAAGAATGCGTTCCGCACAAGCTCTACGAAATCATCAGCAAGCCTACGCCCGGTTGCGAACGTCCCGTGGAATCCATGCTTCAATTCATACTTTGGAACTTGGAGGCGTAAGCTCGCGTAAGCTTATTTGTTGACAAACTTCTCCACCTTTTGTCAACATTTTTCGACAAAAGCGCTGGTGAAGGGTCCGCTGGCGCGGTGGGCGAAGGCAGCAGCGGGGTCGCTGGCGAGAGCGGCGAAGAATCCGGCGGCGTGGCGGATGAAGGAGACAGCGGGGTCGCTGGCGCAAGCGGCGAAGACTCCCCCGCGGAAAGCGACGGAAAGAGCAGCTGGGGCAAGAAGACGAGGCACGGAGGCACCTATGGAGCAGCCAGATCATCGAAGCGAGCGGCACGACAGGCGCGAACGCCAGCCGCAACAAGAACGCACGCGGCACGCTGCGCCTACAAAACGAACGGATTCCGGTGCTCGCCGCGCATCCCCCGCCCGGCGGTCCACCGTTGTTCCCGCCGCGCGCAGCATCGCGCCCGTTGCTGTTGCAGTAATCGCATTTGCGCTGGTCATTACGGTCTTGGCATGCGCCGTGCGCAGCTGCTCCGCCGAAAACGAAACAGCACCGGGCACTTCCGCAACCGCCGCACAAACCACAAGCACCGTAAGCTTCGTTGCCGTGGGCGACAACCTGCCCGAAACCGTGCTTGCCGAATACGCGTGGGCGCAGGGCGGCGACCACTACGACTTCCGCCCAATCTACGAGTTCGTGGAGCCCACCATTGTCGCCGCGGACATTGCGTACGTGAAGCAAGAAGTTCACCTGGATGACGGCATTGGACCGCACGGCTATCCATCGTTCAACGCGCCGGAAAGCCTGGCCGATGATCTGATTTCCGTGGGCTTCGACGTTATTGGATCGGCAAGCAACCACATTTACGACTGGGGCTATTTTGGGGCATGCGCGCGCAATCGCGAGGTCTGGAACAGCAAAAACGTGGTATTTGCGGGCAGCAATCTAAACGCCGAAGAAGCTGAAACCATTGCAACGTTCGAAAAAGGCGGCATTCGTTTCGCGTTTCTGGATTACACGTATGGTGTGAACGGCTACGGCCCCAGCGACCTTGATTGGTGGGAAGTCAATTTCATAAGCGAAGACCGCCTTGAGCGCGACGTTGCGCGCGCCCACGAGCTGGCCGATGTGGTGATTGCAGCCATGCATTGGGGAACGGAAAACTTCACGGGAATCGATGATTACCAGGCAAAATACGCGCAGCTTTTGGCGGATTTGAATGTTGATCTGGTCTTGGGGTCGCACCCGCACGTCATTGGTCCGGTGGAATGGCTCGCGGGCACAGACGGGCACCAGACCCTGATGGCATACAGCCTGGGCAACTTCCTGAGCCGTCACGAGGCGCCCGATGCCTATAACGAGCTCGAAGGCATGCTGAGCTGCGATTTCGTGCGCCAGGGCAGCACCGTGACCATCGAAAACGCCACGTGGACGCCGCTGGTGAATCATACCGATTGGGAGAATTACTACTTCCGCGTGATCCCTTTGGGCAGCTACACAAATGAGCTGGCGGCAAACGGAGTTGCCATGAACCGGCTTGACGATGCCGTGGAGTGGGTGCGCACCACAAGCCGCGAAATTGTGGGCGACCAGATTGCATTCGCCGACTAGTTACGTACTACAATGTAAGAACCACGATAATACGGTAATCACAACATAAAAAGACGCAAGATAGTACCCGACAGCAACGAAACGAAAAACGACGAAAGCGAACCGCCATGCAAATCACACCAGCAGAGATTTCCGAAACCCTGAACATGGTCAACAAGCAAAACCTGGACATTCGCACCATCACGCTGGGGCTTTCCCTGCGCGGCTGCGGCGACAGCAGCGTGGAAGCCATGTCCCGCAAGGTGTACGACCGCATGACCAGCGCCGCAGAGAACCTGGTTCCCGTGGCCGAGCAGCTTGAACGCGAATTCGGCATCCCCATCGTCAACAAGCGCATCTCCGTGACACCCATTGCCGAAATCAGCGCGGCAGTGCAAGAGCACGACCTGTCCCCTATTGCGCAGGCCATGGATCGCGCCGGCAAGGAAGTAGGCGTGAACTTTGTGGGCGGCTTCTCCGCGCTGGTGCAAAAAGGCGCCAGCCGCGCCGACCTGAAGCTCATGGAGTCTATTCCGCAAGCGCTGGCAACCACCGATTTCGTGTGCTCGTCGGTGAACCTGGGCTCCACGCGTGCGGGCCTGAACATGGATGCCATGCTGAAAATGGCAGGCATTATCAAGAAAACCGCGGAAGCAACAGCCGATAAACAATGCATTGGCGCAGGTAAACTTGTTGTTTTCTGCAACGCGGTGGAAGACAACCCCTTCATGGCAGGCGCATTCCACGGTTCAGGCGAAGGCGACGAGGTTATCAATGTGGGCGTTTCCGGCCCAGGCGTGGTGCGCGCGGCACTGGCAAACTTGCCCGAAGACGCGGACATGACGGCCGTAGCGGAAACCATCAAGAAGACGGCGTTCAAGATCACGCGCGCGGGCGAGCTTATGGCACGCGAAGCAGCACGCCGTCTGGGCTACCAGAAAGGCATCCTGGATCTTTCTTTGGCTCCGACCCCCGCACGCGGCGACTCGGTAGCCGACATTTTGGAAGCTATCGGCGTGGGACAATGCGGCGGCCCCGGCACCACGGCAGCACTTGCCATGCTCAACGACGCCGTGAAAAAGGGCGGCGTTATGGCCAGCTCAAGCGTAGGCGGACTTTCCGGCGCGTTCATTCCCGTGTCCGAAGACGCCGGCATGATTCGTGCGGCCGAAGCGGGCGTTTTGAGTCTGGAGAAGCTTGAGGCCATGACGTGCGTATGCTCGGTTGGCTTGGATATGATTGCAATTCCCGGCGACACGTCGGTAGAGACAATTTTCGGCATTATCGCAGATGAATGCGCTATTGGCATGATCAACAACAAGACCACCGCCGTTCGCATCATCCCCGCTATTGGACTGAACGTAGGTGATCGCCTTGATTTTGGCGGCCTTCTGGGATATGCGCCTGTTATGCCTGTACGCGAAGGCGCAGGCAACGTCTTCGCACACCGCGGCGGTCGCATGCCTGCCCCACTGAACTCGCTGAAGAACTAGACGATGCACCTGCACACCGCGCCGCTTTATTGCTTTTGCGGTAAGGCGGCACGGGAATGCGCGCGGTTGCAAAATGCAGGCACGAAAAGACGAAGCAGCAAAGCAAGGGAGGCACTATGCGCGTTTACGAGAACCCCGATAAAGAAACGGTGCGCATCGTGCGCGAAGGCTTGGCACAGAAGGACGGCTACTGCCCGTGCCGTCTTGAGCGCACGCCCGACACGAAATGCATGTGCACCGAATTCAAGAACCAGATCAAAGACCCCGATTTCGAAGGCTTCTGCCACTGCATGCTCTACTACAAGGAGAAATAGCGGCTCTGAGCGTGTGAAAATGCTGGGGCTGCACAGCTGCAAGGGTCGAGCCGAACTGCGACGCTTTGGATAAGTTGAGCGGGTTCCAAGCAAGAAGAAGCATTATCCAAGCGGAGTCGTGAGGCGAGCCCTTGCAGCCGGGCAGCCCGAACTGCGGCGCAAATTGTTGACAAAAGGTGGGGTAATTTGTCAACAAACGACGAACGATTATTCAGCGCAGAACGGCGCGGACCAGGTACTCGATGTTGCCCTTCGCGCCGGTGATGGCGCTTTCCACCACGCCGGTCACCTGGAAGTCCGCATCGCACAGGGCCTGCTCAACTTCGCCAATCACGCGTTGACGCACGGATTCATCGCGAACAATGCCGTGGTCGCTCTCATCGGCCGCGCTTTCGAACTGCGGCTTGATGAGCCCCAAAAACACGCTTCCTACCTGGCCTAACGATGCAAAAACAGGAGCGAGTTGCGCCAAACCGATAAAGCTCAGATCCGCAACAATGATATCGAAGGGGGCGCCCAGATCGGCGGGGTCGGCCGTGCGAATGTTCGTGCGCTCAAACGCCGTAACGCGCTCGTCTTGCCGCAGCTTCATAGCAAGCTGACCGTAGTTCACGTCCACGCAGGCAACGCTTGCCGCGCCCGCCTGCAGCAGGCAATCGGTGAAGCCACCCGTGGAACTGCCCACATCAATGCACTTGCAACCGGCCACGTCCTGCGCAAACGCATCCAGAGCCGTTTGCAGCTTGTGGCCGCCGCGCGAAACGTAGCGCTTCGCACCGCGCACGAAAATGTCGGCGGTGGGCAGCACCTTGATAGCGGCACTCGTGGCATACACGTCGTCCACGCGCACCTCGTGCGCCAGTACCGCACGCAAAGCGGCTGCGGTATCGGGGAAATACCCCAGCTCAACCAGCAGTTCGTCCAATCGTATTTTCTTCGGCTTTTTCATGATGCCCAGTATAGCGTAAACAGACGCGAAAACGGTCACTGCAAGCCACGCGCTCGCCTTGCGTTCACCTGCGCGGTGCACGAGCTATGCGCGCTTACAGGTAATCCTCGACCTTTTTATCTTTGCCCTTGGCGAAAACGGTCGGCTCGCCCAGAAGCGTCATGGTGATCTTGCCATCTTCAATAGTGGCGTTCGTCATGCCCAGCGTCTCTTGATTCGGCTTGAACGTGATGGTGTTTCCATCGGTACACTCCCACGTACCATCGTTATCCATGCCAACCATAATCAGGTGAAACGTTTTATCCTCGTCCAGATTGATGAACAAGCTGAAGCCCGATTTCTCCAACTGGGCAATCTCTTCATGGGTTGTGCCATTCGAGCCTTGTATCTCGTACAGATCATACGTACCGGCGATTTTGCCCGCCGTATTCGCCGAACAACCCGCGAACGCCGTAAGTGCAACCGCAAGAACAGCGGCACACAGCGCAACCAGCGCAATCTTTGCCTTTCCCATATGTTTCACCTTGTGGTTCATGTAGGCTTCGCTCCCCCGCAATGCCGTAGTGCTTTCGTATGTGTCGCTATGATAGGTCACGTTGCGAAAAGCGCATGAGCACAAAGCATCGCCTCCTGAAAAATCCACAACAGCGCCGAAATCGAGGCGCACCCGCACCCCTTGTCCAAAAAGAGAAGCAAGCAGCGGAACAGCACGGCGCCCGCACAGCTTCGCATATTGTGTCCGTTATAATAAAAGTGCAAAAACCCGAGCAATTTCATGTGAAAATGCACGAAAATGCAGGAAACAAAACGAACGACTGGCAATTGAAGCGAGAAACAAGCATATGAAATCCCTGGAAGAAGCACGGGCGAACATCGACGCCATTGACACCCAAATTGCGCAGCTTTTCGAGGCGCGCATGCGCGAAATTGAAGACGTTGCGCTCTACAAACAAGCAAACGGCCTGCCCATTGAAGACGCCGCGCGCGAAAAGAACGCATCGGCCGAGCACGCGAAACACGTGACCGACCCCGTTATCCGCAGCTATTACGTTGACCTGCAACACAGCATGCTGGACATCTCCAAGGCATACCAGCGCCAGCTTTTACAGGGCATGCGCATTGCCTACAGCGGCGTAGAGGGCGCGTTCGCGAACATTGCCGCCCGCCGCATTTTCCCTGAAGAGCAGATTGTGGGCTTTTTGAACTTCCAGGAGGCTTACGACGCCGTGGTGTCGGGCGATTGCGATTGCGCCGTGCTGCCCATCGAAAACAGCTATGCCGGCGAAGTGAGCCAGGTGGTTGACCTGATGTTTAGCGGATCGCTGCACGTCAACGGCGTGTATACGTTGCGCATCTTGCAGAATTTGCTGGGGCTTCCCGGGACGAACGTGGCCGACGTGCGCAAGGTAATCAGCCATCCGCAGGCGCTCGCGCAATGCATGCCCTACATCAAGGAGCACGGCTTTGCCACAGAAGACGCCGTGAACACGGCCCGCGCCGCTGCCGCCGTTGCCCAAGCGGGCGACCCCAGCGTGGCCGCTATCGCCAGCGCCGAAACGTCCAACTTGTACGGTCTGGAAGTCATCGAACGCGGCATTAACAAGAGCTTGCTGAACACCACCCGTTTCGCCGTGTTCTCGCGCTGCGAAAATCCCTCGCGTGCCCGCACGAACAGCACGTTTATGATGCTTTTCGCCGTGAATAACGAAGCCGGCGCACTGGCAAACGCCATCAACGTGATTGCGCGCCACGGGTTCAACATGACCACGCTACGCAGCCATCCGCTGAAAAACAAGCCGTGGCAGTACTACTTTTACGTGGAAGCAGAAGGCGACGAGTCGTCCGAGACGGGCAAAAATATGCTCTCTGAGCTACAGGAACACTGCTCGCAGATTAAGATTATCGGCCATTACAACATGGAAGTTCCCCTGGAGGACAACGAATGATTCTCAACGTTGGTCTGGGCGAGCGCGCCTACGACATTGTGATTGAGCGCGGCTGCCTGGCAAAGGCGGGCGCGCTGTGCAATCTTGACCGCAAAGTGCTGGTTGTTACCGATAGCGGCGTGCCGCTAAAGTACGCTCACGCCGTGGCCGATCAATGCACCGAAGCGCACCTGGCGATTGTGGCGCAAGGCGAGCAAAGCAAGAGCTTGGAAACGTTTGGCAAGCTGCTGCAAACCATGATTGAAGCGCAATTCACGCGCGGCGACTGCGTGGTTGCCGTGGGTGGCGGCATTGTGGGCGATCTTGCGGGATTCGTTGCCGCAAGCTACATGCGCGGCGTTGATTTCTACAACATTCCCACCACGGTGCTTGCGCAGGTCGATAGCTCCATTGGTGGAAAAACCGCCATCAACCTGGGTGGATACAAAAACATGGTCGGCGCGTTCTACCAGCCGAAAAAAGTGCTCATTGACTTGGACGTGCTGTGCACGCTGCCACGTCGCCAAATTGCAAACGGACTTGCGGAAGCCGTGAAGATGGCGCTGACTTCCGATGCGCAGCTGTTCGGGCTGTTCGAGGAAGCGGCTGCCGCGGGCGGCTTTACCGCCGGCGCGTCGGGGACGAGTACGGATGCAGAAGCGGAGGACACGACCGGTGCGGGCGCGGCGGACGGCGCCACAAGCCCCGAAGCGGTCGCAAGCAAAGGGGCGGGTAAGGCCGGCACAGGCGCGCCGTGCGATGCCGCCCTGAGCGCAAGCGCGGGCACGACTGCGGCGGATACGCCGGCTTGCAGCGCAAACGGCGCCGCAAGCTGCACAGATGCCGTGTACGCAGCGCTTGAACCGCAGCTGGAAACCATCATCGAGCGATCCCTTCGCGTGAAGAAATACGTTGTTGAACAGGACGAATGCGAAGCAGGATTGCGCAAGATCCTGAACTTTGGTCACACCATTGGCCACGGCGTTGAGTCCTACGAGCAAGCGCTCTACGGCGAACCGAACACGGATACTTCCGCATCTGCCAGCGACACCGCCTTCGCCCCCACCGACGGTCGCGAACAGGGCCTCTACCACGGCGAATGCATTGCGCTGGGAATGATCCCGCTGTGCGCTGCCTCCGTGCGTGCGCGTCTTATCCCTGTCTTACGCGCTTTAGGATTGCCCGCAACACGTGCGTTTGACGCCGTCGCGGTAACGCAAGCAATCAAGCACGATAAAAAGAGCAGTCAATCAGGGGTAACGATCATCACCGTCCCCGAAATCGGAACGTATACTATAGAGCAAACAACCGCCGAAGCGCTGGGCAAACTGCTGCCGCTCATCCAAAAGAAGGAGGCGTAAAGCCCCATGAAAAACACGTTTGGCAACAGCGTGTCCATCACGTTGTTTGGCGAAAGCCATGGTGCCGAGCTGGGCGCCGTACTGGACGGGCTAGCACCTGGAATCCCTGTTGACCAGGCGTTTATCGCGCATCAGCTCGACTTGCGCCGACCCAGCGGCCGCATTTCCACGGCGCGGCAAGAGACTGACCCCTTCCGCATTGTCAGCGGTGTTTTCCAGGGGAAGACCACTGGCACGCCACTGACCATTCTGATTCCCAACACAAGCCAGCACAGCAAGGATTACGCGGCAACGCGCGCGCTGGCACGTCCGGGGCACGCCGATTACACCGCGTTTGCGAAGTATCACGGCTTCGAAGATTATCGCGGCGGCGGGCATTTCAGCGGACGCGTGACTGCGCCGTTGGTGGCCGCTGGAGCCGTTTGCCTGCAAGCGCTTCAGACGCGCGGCATTTTCGTGGGCACGCACATTGCGCAATGCGGGACAGTTCACGATGACGCATTTGCAACCGACGTCAACATGCTCAAACAGCAACTTCTTGACCTTGACCAGCGCATTTTCGCTACCATCAACGATACTGCAGCGATGCGGATGAAAGAAGAGATCGAAGCGGCAGCCGCCGCGCACGACAGCGTGGGCGGCGTTTTGGAAACAGCTGTGGTCGGCATGCCGGCAGGCGTGGGCGAGCCGTGGTTCGACTCGCTTGAAAGCTTGCTTTCCCATGGGCTGTTCAGCATTCCCGCCGTAAAGGGCGTGGAGTTCGGTGCCGGCTTTGACCTGGCCTGCAGCACGGGAAGCCGCTTCAACGATGCGTTTCGCATGGCAAATGACGGCCGCATAATCACGAAAACGAACAACAATGGTGGCATCAACGGCGGCATCTCGAACGGCATGCCGCTGCAGTTCCGCTGCGCCGTGAAACCCACGCCGAGCATCTTCCAGCCGCAAGAAACGGTCGATTTCCTGGCTGGAGAAAATGCCACGCTGCAGATTCAGGGACGTCACGACCCCGCCATCATTCATCGCGCGCGCGTGGTGGTTGATAGCGTGGTGGCGCTTGTTTTGTGCGACGCGTTGGCGCTGCGCTACGGCACCGATTGGCTTGCGCCGGGCGAAGCGTACGAAGCGACGGCGGCAGAGAGCGAAGAGAACAGCACCGAACACAACTCTGAACAGGGACAATAATGGAATACGGTTTGATAGGCATGCCACTGGGCCACAGCTTCTCCCAAGAAATTCACGAGAGCTTGGGCTGGTATCGCTACGAGCTGCACCCGCTGGAAGCAGCGGATTTCCCCGCGTTCATGGAGGCGCGCGCCTTCCGCGGTATCAACGTGACCATCCCCTACAAGCAAGACGTCATACCGTATCTGGACGAGATCGACCCGCTTGCTACCGAGATTGGCGCAGTCAACTGCATTGTCAACCGCAACGGAAAACTTTGCGGCCACAACACCGACTTGGCGGGAATGCAAGCGCTTGTCGAAAAACTCGGCCTTGACCTGCGCGGAAAGAAAGTGCTCATCTGCGGTACGGGCGGCACGAGCAAAACGGCCCGCACCATGGCACGTGCTGCGGGCGCGGCAGACGTTATTCGGCTGAGCCGCACCGTGAAAAACGACACGGACTTCACCGACGTGATCACATACGCGCAAGCCTACATCGACCACACCGATGCGCAGATAATCATCAACACCACGCCGAGCGGCATGTTTCCCAACAATGGCGAATGGGCTATTAACGCCGCAGCATTCCCGCAGCTCGAAGGCATAATCGACGCGATTTACAACCCGCTTGAAACGGCGCTGGTGCAGCAGGGACGCGCGTTGGGCGTGCCCGCGTCAGGCGGACTTTACATGCTGGTTGCGCAAGCGGTCATTGCCGCAGAGCGCTTCATGGAAGCCGCTGGCGGCAACGGCGCGGATGACGCACGCACCGCTGCAGCAGATGACGCCGCTGGCACCGAGCTCGCTTCCAGCACATCCGCCGCTGGCGAAGGCGTGCCCTTCCCCACCACAAAAGCGCAGATCACAGCTTTATGCGACCGTATCTTCGCCCAGCTTGAGCGCCAAAAACGCAACATTGTGCTTATTGGCATGCCGGGCTGCGGAAAAACAACGGTCGGCACGTTGCTTGCGGAAAAAACGGGGCGCACGTTTATCGACACCGATCAGGTAATCCGTGAGATTTCCGGAAAAACGCCTGGTCAAATCATCAGCGAAGCAGGTGAGGACGTCTTTCGCGCCATCGAGGCGCAAGCGATTGCCCAAGCAGGCAAAAACACCGGTTGCATCATTTCCACGGGTGGTGGCGCCATCCTTCGTCCCGAAAACGTGGCGGCGCTGCGTCAAAACGGAACGCTGTATTTCATTGACCGTCCCGTTGACCAGCTGCTCCCCACAAACGATCGGCCACTTTCCGACTCCGCCGAAAAACTCGTGCAACTCTACGACGAGCGATACCCCGCCTATGCTGCCTGCGCAGATTTCACGATTCCTGTTACCGGCGGCGCCGCGAGCGTTGCCCACTGCATTGAAGAGAGGCATTTCTCATGAAAATACTGGTGATCAATGGCCCCAACCTGAACATGTTGGGCATTCGAGAACCCGAAATATACGGTGCGCAAACTTACGATGCGCTGTGCTCTATGATTTCAAAACACGCTGTTGAACTGGACATATCCGTTGAATGCTACCAATCGAATTACGAAGGCGACTTGGTAACGAAAATCCAAGATGCTTATTTTTCGGACGTTGACGGCATTGTTTTGAACCCCGCCGCATACACGCACACCAGCGTGGCGCTGCTTGACGCGCTGAAAGCCGTACAGATTCCCACCGTTGAGGTGCATATTTCCCACGTGGACAAGCGCGAAGAGTTTCGCCAGGTCAGCTACGTGCGATCGGCGTGTGTGACCGCCATTTGGGGACATGGTTTCGACGGATACCTGGAAGCCATGGACTTGCTGGTGAGCCTTGCGCGCGGCATATCGGAAGACGCAACTGCGCCCTGCACCGAAGACGCGGTGGATGCCGAAGATGCAACCACCGCAGAAGCGGGCACTGGAAATACACCAGCCGCAGAAGAAGGCGCGCCATGCGCGTAACCATCAAGCCGAGCACGCCGCACGGGAGCGTTTGCGCGCCGCCGTCGAAGAGCATGGCACATCGCATGCTCATTTGCGCAGGTCTTGCGCTCAAATCGGAACCGTCCCTGATTTTTGGACTCGAAGACAGCCAGGATATTTTGGCGACCATCGACTGCCTGAACGTTTTGGGCGCAGGCATCAACCGTCAAAACGACTGCGCCGCAATTTACGGCATGGACTCTAGCGCGGTGCGCGAAGACGACGTATTGCCCTGCCGCGAATGCGGAAGCACGTTGCGCTTCTTCGTGCCCCTGTGCCTGCTTTCCGACAAATCGCTCACTCTTACGGGAAGCCCTACGCTTATGAGCCGGCCAATGGACGTTTATCACACCATCTGCCAACAGCAGGGTCTTCGTTTTTCCCAAGATGACCAGGGGATACACGTACAAGGACCCTTGCGTGCCGGTACGTTCACCATACCCGGCAACATCAGCAGCCAGTTCATCAGCGGCCTGCTGTTCGCGTTGCCGTTGCTTGACGCCAACAGCACCATCAATGTGGTGCCGCCCGTGGAAAGCCGCCCGTACATCAACATGACCATCGAAGCGCTTGAGCTTTTTGGCGTTCGCATGAACTGGGAAAACAACACAACGCTGTACATTCCCGGCAACCAACGCTACCGTGCCATCACGGCTCACGTTGAAGGCGATTACTCGAATGCCGCGTTCCTGGAAGCCCTTAATTACCTGGGGAAACAGCGTGCAGAAGGCACTGGAGCGGCACCGTCTATGGCACTCGCGGCAGATTCCACAACCGAAGGGCTTTCGGTAGCCACCACGGCAGTCCCGACCAGCGAAGCTGCCGCCAGGGCGACCGCCACATCCCCGGCAACCGCAGCCACCACTGCCAACACAGCTGCCAACGACCCCGCTTCCACCGTCGCACCCGCCGTGCGCGTTACCAGTCTTCGCGCAGACAGCCTGCAGGGAGATCGCGCCTACCAGGAGCTTTTTCCCGCCCTTGCCGCAGGTACGCCCACCATCAGCTTGACGGACTGCCCTGATTTAGGCCCCATCCTTATGGCGGTGGCCGCGGCGAACAACGGCGCCACCTTCACGAATTGCAGACGCCTTGCCATCAAGGAAAGCAATCGCGGGCAGGCCATGGCGCAAGAGCTCGCGAAATTCGGCATTGTCGTTGCCGTGAGTAACGACACGGACACCATTGTTGTACAGCCGGGAGCGCTGCGTGCGCCTTCCCTTCCCTTGGATGGGCACAACGACCACCGCATTGTCATGGCGCTTGCAACGCTTGCCTGCGCGGTAGGCGGCACCATTACCGGCGCGCAAGCCGTGAACAAGAGCTTCCCCAATTATTTTGAACGCCTGACGCAACTGGGCGTTGACCTTTGTTTGGAGGACGAACATGAAATGGATTAGCGAAGAAAGCATACTCATTGTGGGCTTGGGCCTGATTGGCGGCAGTTATGCGCGGGCACTTAAGCGCCTGGGTTTTCACGTGGCGGCCATCGACATTAACCAGGAGTCCATTGATTACGCCCTGGAAAACGGCATCATCGACGAAGGATACACCACCGTTGAGCCTAATGTGGTTTCCCGCGCCGATGTGGTGGTGTTCGGCCTGTATCCCACCGTGTTCAAGGAATGGATTGCCCAGTACCAGCAATTCCTGAAGCCGGGCGCTATGCTCACCGACGTCACCGGCGTAAAGAGCTGCATCGTGTACGATATTCAGGACATGCTTCGCCCCGACGTCGAGTTCATTGCCGCGCACCCCATGGCGGGCAAAGAAGTGTACGGCGTGCAGAATAGCGACGAGCACATCTTCCACGATGCGAATTACATTGTGGTGCCCACGGAGAAAAACACGCCCGAAGCCATTGAGTGGTGTCGCAGCTTAGGCATGATTTTAGGCTTCAATCACATTGCCGTTTTGTCGCCGGAAAAGCACGACGAGATGATCGGATTCGTATCGCAGCTCACGCACATTATTGCCGTGTCGCTTATGGAATGCAGCGACGACCATAGCCTGGTGGATTACACGGGTGACTCGTTCCGCGACCTGACGCGCATTGCACGCATCAACGACAAAATGTGGAGCGAGCTGTTCATGATGAACAAGAAGGAACTGTTAGCGCAGATGGATCGCTTTATTTCCGTGTTCCAGGACTTTCGCAACATGCTGGCGAACGATGACGTGGAAGGAATGCGCGCAGCGATGAGAGTGTCCACCGAGCGCCGCGCCTGGTTCGATCGGTGAATGCCTCGCGGGCCATTTCGCGCTTGACGCTTCGCTCGCGTCTTCTCGCGGCGCAAAGGCCAGCTCGAATCCGCGCCGCACGAACTGACTCCGCGATCCATCCACCGATTCGGGGAGCAACTCGGTCGCACGACAGGCGTATCGCCTCAGCCGAAATGCCACCGATTCCAGATGGACGAAGGCCAGCTCGAATCCGCGCCGCACGAACTGACTCCGCGATCCATCCACCGATTCCGAATTCGGAATCGAAATCGATAAGCAACGTTAAGAGCTTTTCTGGAAGGACATAGTATCCGCCCAGAAAAGCGATACCCCCTAAAGGAGAAACATATGAATGCCGACTTCACTCGTAAACTGACCATCCCCTCTGAGCTGAAAAAGCTGCAACCCACAACGCCCCTGGTCGACGAGGTATTCGCACGACGCAGCAAAGAAATCGCCAACATCTTCACCGGCAACGACGACCGCCTGCTGCTTATCATTGGGCCTTGCTCGGCCGACCGCGAAGACAGCGTGCTTGATTACCTGAGCCGCCTGGCAAAGCTTGAGGAAAAAGTGTCCGACAAGATCTACTTCATTCCGCGCATCTACACAAACAAACCGCGCACCACGGGCCTGGGCTACAAAGGCATGCTGCACCAGCCCGACCCCGAGGCCAAGCCCGACATGCTCAAAGGCATTATGACCATCCGCGATTTGCACATGCGCGCCATCACCGAAACCGGATTCATCTGCGCCGACGAAATGCTGTACTGCGACAACTATAAGTACCTGGACGATTTGCTGGGCTACGTTGCCGTGGGCGCGCGTTCGGTGGAAAACCAGGACCATCGCCTGACATCCAGCGCGTTGGATATCCCCGTTGGCATGAAAAACCCCACCGGCGGCGACTTCTCCGTTATGCTGAATAGCATCACCGCAGCTCAGCACAGCCATACGTTTATCTATCGCGGCTGGGAATGCACAAGCAAGGGCAATCCGCTGGCGCATGCCATTTTGCGCGGCTACGCAAACAAGCACAAGCAGAGTCAGCCGAACTACCATTACGAGGACTTAGTGCTGGTCAACGAGTTGTACCAGAAATCGGGTCTGAAGAATCCCGCCGTGATTGTAGATACGAATCACGAAAACTCGGGCAAAAAGCCCCTGGAGCAGCCCCGCATCGCGAAAGAAGTCATGCAGAGCCGCGCGTATAATCCCGAACTGAAACGCCTGGTCAAAGGCTTCATGATTGAGTCGTACATCGAAGACGGCTCGCAAAAAATCGGCGATGGCGTGTACGGCAAATCCATCACCGACCCCTGCCTGGGCTGGGAAAAGACCGAACGCCTTATCCTGGATCTTGCCGATATGGCGTAATCCAAAACAATTTGATTCCAAAGCAACAAAGCATCAGGGGCCTCGCATATGCGAAGCCCCTTAAAGTTCGGCCATTTGCTTTAGGCGGAGCATAGGCCAAATAATTCCGAACCATCAAACGGGTTGCCGCAGATTGTAAGCAGGCTGGAGAGAAACGGCACCATTCGATGATTCTTCCGACTAATACGAGCACGTTGCTCGGTGGTCGCGTAAAAAAATTCCCTGCAGGCGCGCAACGGAACAGGCTGCGCGCCCAACAAATCAAGCAAAGAACCCTTAGAAGAACATGAAGAACAGATAACCCATCTGGAAGAACAGCACGCGAACGCAGATAGCACCCACCAGACCGCAGACAACGGTTGCGGCACCCCAGACTTTCCAGTTACCTTTCATCCTGCCCATGACAGCAAAAACAATAGGAAGCACGCAACCAATAATCACAACGCCGCCCCAGGTCAAGATGGCCTTATCTCCGGTAAAGACACCGGTAATGGCGGCAAGATCAATTAGTTCGTTGGTGGGATGAGTTACATCAAAGTAATAACCTACGGTTGCGAACTCACTGGAAACGCCTTGCAGGGAGAACAGGTAAACCACGGTGAAGATAGCACCAACAATGGCACCGACCATAGCGACCATGGTGGCCGTCTTCAAGGGATCATCTTTATCCACCATGCTAACGATTACCACAAAGGTGCTCGGACCCAAAATGAAGGCGCTACCATAAACAGCCAGAATCCAAGCAATACTATCCCACGCAGGTCGAGAAGGCATCATATAAGAATGAGCCATCACGAAAATCAGCGCCAAGGACACCACGATGCCGGCGATTGCCACCCAGCTAGCCACTTTCCCATCGGCTTTGCGAGCCTGAATGAAAAAGATAACCATGATAATCACCAATACCACAATGGCAATCAATTCTTGAGTAATGCCAGAGGTGATATGACCGAAGCCATTAAAGATACGCTCCCAGTGCTGCAAGTGCATGAATACGGCAATGCCGCCGATAACCAGTAAAACAGCCGAAGCGATAACAGAAGTCACTTGGGCTTTCAAACCCTCGCCCTTAAGGACAGCGATGGACTGAGCGCCGAACAAACCAGCAGACCAAGCCACGAAAACGGTAAAGAGAATCAAAGGCCATTGAAGTTCCATTATTTGACTCCCTTCCATTCCATGTTGCGCAGGATATAACGGAAAGATGGGCCGTTTCCAACCTCGGGAAGCGAGTACACCTGGTCCTCGGTATAGGGGTTGATGAAATCGTTCATCTTCACGCGTGCTGCATGCATCTCGTCATAAGTAGCGTCGCTAGAGCCAGGGTTAATGGGTCCAACAAAGGAGTCCAGGCCTTCATCCAGATCGCCAAAGAAGCGTGCGCGACCGCCACATTGAGCAACACACTGAGGCAAAGCGCCCTCGGCGGTTTGTTGTGCGCACAGGGTGCATTTCTCAACAACGCGCTCATCGGTGTTCAAGTAGCGAACACCGTAGGGGCAGGCCATAACGCAGAACTGGCAGCCAATGCATTTGGACTTGTCAATTTGCACCGTGCCATCTTCCATCTTCTGAGAAGCGCCTGTGGGACACACCGACACACACTCAGGGTTTTCGCAATGCTGGCATCCCAAAGGCAGAAAGTACAAGTCAACTTCGGGCCAGTCACCGCATCCACCCGGAGTGGGATTGGGACCCACGCGCAGTACCTTGTTCCAATAAGAACCAATCGGGACATCGTTGACCACTTTGCAGGCAACGGAGCACGCCAAACAGCCAACGCAACGGTCCAAATCAGTAACGATAGCGTAACGACTCATGGTTATTCGTCCCTCCCTTCATAGGTAGGCAACCATTCCTTCAAACGGGGATCACTGGAATCGTGAATCATTTCCTGGCCATCGTATCCCACGGGCACGACAACGCCATTGGGGCTGTTTTCGGGAGTGGCTTTATAGATGTTCACTGGGTAAGCACGCAGATTAGAAGATCCAACCAGCGGATCTTGCGCGGTGCGGTCAACCAGGCAGTTGATAGCGACAAGCTCGAAGCCGCGGCCTGCTGCCTCGATTTCGGGCAACCACCACTGATGCTCGCAGTTGATAACGCCATCTTTAATGCCGTAATACAAGTCGGCTACTTGGCGAATCTTGCCATGCGGGCTTTCAATCCAGCACCAGTCGCCCTGCTTAATACCCAAACGAGCGGCCATGTTGGGGTTGATTTCCACGCGAGGGCAAGTCCACTGCTCACGGCACCAAGGAAGCTGACGGTGCTCAGAATGGAAGTACACAGGAATACGACGACCAGTAGTCATGGTATAAGGATACTTTTCATACAGGTCAGGACGGCTCTTGCGACTTTGGGGAGGCTCAATGAAGTTGGGCATCGTATACTCGTTGTTGTTGTATTCCTCAACGGATTCGTACTTGATAGACCAAATCTCATGACGCGTGGTGGGTGTTGGATAGCCAGGCTTGCCGTTGTTCAGAGCGCCCGTCTGGAAACGACGATAGGTGCCCCAGTTGTCAGGATTTTCCTTCTTGCAATCAATCCAGCCGTTCTTCTGGAAGTCTTCGGAGAACTGCTTCCAAGTCTTGCCAGTGCCGCGCAAAACGGAATCGCAAACGCCTTCCCAGTTGGGCCACTTTTGGTCATCGGTTTCACCGGGTGCCCACTGATAGCCGCGGCACTTGTACAGGCCAATGGTGATTTCAGGGTCCCATTTGCAATCGACAGGGGGTTCAACGGCACGACAGGTAGCGCCAGCAGCGCCTGATGAACCTTGGCTCTTACGCGGAGAATTGACTTCAAGCCAGTGCCAAACGGGCAAAACGATATCTGCTGCGCCGGCAGTGGGAGTCAACCACAAGTCAGCAACAACCCAGAACTCCAGGCCTTTCAAAGCTTCCCAGTTCCAGTTGGAGTTACCCATGGACAGCATGTCGCCAGACATGCAGAAACCACCAACGATGGGATAAGGCTCACCAGTGTGAGCGGCATCCATCAGGGCCTCTGCGTCAGACCACGCAGGCGCAGCGTACTTCCAAGAGGGGAAACGATCGTAGCCCAACTTTTGCAGCTTAGAGGAAGGAGTGGCACCAAACATATCGGGCATGCCACCAACAAGTTCGCCGTCAAAGCTGAAGGTGGTAGGACCACGCATGCCTGCGGGGGTGTCGTAGTTGCCGGTAATTGCGGTCAGCAAATCGATGCAGCGGCAGTTCTGAATGCAGTTGCCCGCATGCTCGACAGCAAGCATATACTGAATGCCGCCGTTGCCGTAGCCAGTAGAAGGATCCACACGGGTTGCGTAAGCGGTTGCAGCTTCAATAATCTTATCGGCAGGAACGCCGCAGATTTCCGCAGCCAAAGAAGGCTCATACTGCTGAATCGAATCACGGAACAGCTTCCAAACCGGATATGCCTTATGAACGGAGCCGTCCTTCAGAGTGACCTCGTACTCGCCATCCAAAGCAGGATCAATAGGAGTTTCGAAACCATCTTCAACGCCAAAACCAGTGGCATCGGGCACGAAGCCCTGCACAACGCCTGCGGGCAAGTCCTGAGATGCTTGACGGCCCTTAGTAGAAGGAGTCCAGTTCTCGCCCTCGAAACAACCGGTAGTAGAATCCAGATAGGTCAGACGCTGACCAATGGTGTCCCAGATCATGAAGCGACGATCGCTGCCGCCTTCCTTCAAGTCAGATTCCTTCAACATACGCGTGTGGTAAACGGTATCGCCACCACGGCCACCGCTAACAACGCAGTCCGTACGATCCATGTCGGGAACAACCAGGAAGGGAGCGTTCATCCATTTCTTTACATATATCTCATCGTAGAGCTTGTTCTCGATGATGACATACGCCCACGACAAAGCCAATACAGCATCGGTGCCGGGGAACACGGGATTCCAGATATCGGCATCGTGACCAAGATTGGTCTTGCGGGGGTCAACGGAAATGTACGTAGTAGCGCGCGCAGCGGTGTCTACAACGGTACGGCAAGAGTCGTCGTAGTTGGAAAGCTCGCCAGCGCCACCCCACTGCACGTAAACCTTAGGGCGGTCAACAACAGACATAAAGCTAAACGCATTGCTTGAAACAACGCCCGTTGCATGCCATCTGGGGCCCTTGCAAACTTCGTTGGGAGTATAAGCGTTGTTTGATCCACCCATACCAGAACCCAGGGCGCCATAAGGTGCCATGGACCAGATACGAGAGGTGCCGCCCATGCCAAACAAGCTAGAGCCATCATATTTTGCATTCAGCTCGTCAAATTTGGCGGACAGAGTCTTCCAAACTTCATCCCAAGTAATGCGAACCCAGCCGGGATCCCCTTCATCTTTGGGGTTCGTGCGCTTCATGGGGTGCTTCAAGCGCGCGGGATGGTAGCAAGCCTGCAACGATGCCTGAGACTTCGTGCAGCAGTTGCCCTGCGATGCAAAGGCCGATTCATCGCCTTCGATCTTGACGGCGCGACCATCAACAACCGTAACCCAGACACCGCATTCCATCTTGCCACAACCACGACAGCAAGTACGAACACGCTTCACCTCCTGGGCAGCAGGTTCCGAGGTCTCTGCCAAGGCCGTAGCCGTTCCAGCACCCGCTACCGCCGATGCCGCAACGCACGCGCCGGCGGTCTTCAAGAAACCTCGGCGAGTGAGAGAGAACTTTGCCATACCTCCTCCTCCTCCTTCTTCTTCTTTTACGCTTTTCACAGAACGAACCCTCCGCCGTTCCATATGCTTTGGAGCATAAAGAGCGCGTCTGAAAAAGTAACCACTCGGGCGAAGGCAAATCTCAAAAAGAGCGTCACAGCTTAGGGTGATTACCTTGGAATAGCTCATACCCTTTTGAAGGGTATTTTGAATAAACTTCAGGTCAAGGCAGGAAAACGACATGTTTTTCTACTTTACGCCACGGTTGTTAAACGGGTATAGTCTTTTTGTAGAGATTCGAGGGGTCAAACGGGGGCGATTATGGGAGAACGCATTGTTCGCGGACTGTCTCAAGCGTTCGCGGTTGAGCAAGGAGGCACGCATCAGTGCGACAAAAAGCGCATTGTGCGAAACGCCGCATTGGCAATCAGTATTGGCTGCCTTTCGGCTTGGTTCCTTATCATGTTTTGCAGCGTAACGGCTTACGTTGAAAGCTTTGATGGCCCCGAGTCTGCCCTTAACCGTTCATACGTCGCCCAAGCCATTGCTTTTGCCCTCTGCTGCGTCGTGCTTTATAGGCAGGATAAGACATCTTCCGTTTTCGTTGAAAGCAGAGTCCTACCGTTGCCCTTGGCAGCTTTGCTTGGTATTGGATCGGTTGTTCTCTCCTTCTCGAGCATAAGTAAGAGCACCTTATGGTTTTTGGTTCCAATCGGGTCAATTCTGACCGCCGCTGCCGCCGCTATGCTGTTTGGTATATTGGGGAATCGCTTCTCGCAGCTAGATTACAAGGAACGCCTCTCTTTCTGCGTTATAGCTTTTGGGTTGACCGCCATCATATTGGGCGTTTCGTCGCTCATGCAAGAGCTTCCTGCAGCCATGTTCGCCATGGGCGTCGCGCTCATGTGCGGCGTAACATTGACGATAAGCGATAACTGCAAAATTGAACTCATCAGCGATCAAAATGCAATAAAAGCGGAGGATATGCAAACTGCAGAGCGGCGCAAGCTGCTCATCCGTTTTGGCCTTTTGGTATTCGCCTGGCGTCTGGTGCTCGAATGGGCGCGCACCATGCTCATACGAGGAGGCGTAAACGTTGCCGGCAGCTCGCTTTTTAGCCAGATGCATGCAGTGGGTACCGTAGCCGTAGTTGCTACGGTTCTTGTCATCATCATTATGCTGGCGCTCATTCCCAAACGTTTTCGTTTATCTTATGTATATCGCGTTGCGTTGCTGACCAGCTTATGCGCGGTTCTTTTCACGCAGATTGCGTTCGACGAAGGATCTAAAATAATTCCTTACGCCCTTACAAGCGGCACTACGGTGCTTTTGATGATGCTTTCTTGGACTGGTGCCGTTTTTCTTATTGGCCTGATGGGAGAACACAGCGCTTTCCAAGTGGTGCTCTTCGCGGTTGGGATGTCGTACAGCGGCGGTGCCGTGGGTTTCATTGTTGGCCAAAGTGTTGATATGCTGCTGCCCCACACGCCCCTAATCTTTATTGTCTGCGAGACAATGGCTGTATGTATTTTGGTCATGACCTACCTGAGTGTATTCACCGAGCATGACCTTGATTTTATCTCCCGCATCCTACCCAGCAACCATCACCACCGCTTTCTTGACCACTGTAGCGAGATTGCGCAACAATACGGCCTTTCTAAACGAGAAGAAGAGATTTTCGTAATGCTCTCAAAGGGCCGCAATGCCGCATTCATCCAGGAAGCGCTGATTATTTCGTACAACACCGTTACCACCCACCGCAAACGCATCTACCAAAAACTCGGCGTGCATTCCCAGCAAGAATTAATGGATTTGGTGGATGAAGAACTCGAAAGGTATTAAGCAATCATGACTCAATTGGAATCAGCTGCAAACATTGTTCTTGCCATTAGCAGCAAGGACTTTGACGTTCGTGCTCAACAATGCGTCAAGATTCGAAACCGTAACGCCACTTGCAACGCCTGCATAGACGCATGTCCCACGCATGCTATCAAGTGCAACGACAACATTCTAGATATAGACTGGAGCAGATGCACGGGATGCGGTGCTTGCATAGCCGCTTGTCCCGTAGAAGTGTTCAGATCAACGCAGCAAAACAGCTCGCAATTAGTCGAAGCGGCGCTCAACGTATCCGAAGCTTCCGAAGGGGTCGTAACCATAATGTGCCAAGTTCTTTACGCCCGCGCACAAGAACTGGTCGATCCCGACAAAATACTGGTTGTCCCGTGTTTGGGACGCATAGATGAATCTATCCTTGTGCGCATTGCTCAAGGCGGCGCAAGCTCCATTGTCTTGGCCCATGGGGAATGCTCATCATGCGACAGCAACACCTCGGGCGCGCAAGCGCAAACTGTCGTGCATAACACGAAAGAGCTTCTGAGTGCCTGGGGCAGCCCTTGCAAAACACAGCTTCGTGGTAAACTTCCCTCGGTCGTAAGACGTCAGCAGCAAAGCGAATTCGACGAAAGCAAACGCGCGTTTTTTAAGAACATGAGCAATGAATCAAAACAAGTAGCAGCCATCATTGCCAATGCAACGTTATCTGACATCCTGCCAGATAACGCCACGGATGAAAAAGAGTCTTATCACGTGCTTGACGATGGCACGCTACCGAAGGCCGATACCGTACGACGCGCACAGCTTCTCTTGACATTGGACGCTCTGGCACAAAAATACCATCCCGAACCAGAGACCACCTTGCACTTACGTCTTTTCAATCGCGTAGCCATTGACCGCGAAACCTGCCGTACTTGCTGCATGTGCGCAAATTTCTGCCCCGTAGGAGCCTTGCGCAAATTCAAAATAGACAGCGAAAAACTTGGCGTAACGCATATGCCTGCACTCTGCGTTGGCTGCGGCTGCTGTCAGGATATCTGTCCCGCTAAAGCACTGAAACTTTATCCCCTGGCGAAAGTTCAGGATGTAACAGAGCGAAAAACCTACGCCTACTACATGAATAAGCCATTCGTCGAATTCAACCGTCCCGACACCATGTTTCGTAAAGTGAGCAGATTGATCAATTCCGATCAACTCTACGACCTGCAGCGATGATTATCCGCTTCCACAGAGAAGACCCGCCGAAAATCTCAGCGGGTCTTCTCTTCGAATCCGTAAAGCATTCTATACGGTGAGCAACCTCTATTCAGTTGGCACTAAATCCAAAAACTTGCTTGGACTCAGCGAGGCAACTTTTTGACCCGACTTCAAACCAATGCGCTCTATTTTCAATTTCATCTTGTAAGCTAAATTCATCTCAATTTGCTTGAACCAACTAAACGCCTGGATACGCTCAGCGGAACATGCCATTACGTAGAAACGCGCCGTATCTTGTTGGAGTATCCGTGTTTGTTTATCGATAGTGGTAACTCCTTGGTTGAAATAATCACCATCAGGAAAGAAGCCGTTAACCATGCCCACAACGAGCACCGCCTGGGGATTCAAGCCGCACAAAACGCCAAAAGGCCCCACGCAAACGGCATCAAGGCATCGCGAAAGGGCTGGTGCCGTCAAAGCGTTTCGCAACGCATTGCATATGGCAGAAACGTCCATCGATTGAGTAAAGCCACCACAGAATTGCTCCACCCTGGAGCAAGCCTTGTCCCCTAGTGCGCTTTGCTCCGCCAACGAGCGTATCAGATCAAAGCCCTTCATCCCCTGTACCCGCTCCAGCATACGTATCGCGCTTTCGTATCGCGAAAGGACTGTTTCAAGACCTTCAGCCACCACTTCAACGTCGTTCGAGCAATCCAAGGTCAATTGGTGTTTCGATGCTAAATCCAGTGTTTGGTAGAGGTTCAGGTTCTTATAAGATGCATAGCGCCTCAGCTTATCAAACACCGCACTTGAGGTCAGCCAGTCGCCGTAGCCGCACCAGCACCTCCACGCCATACTGTCATCGCGTTGCCCCGCAAGCAGTACCAAACTTGCCAGTTGCATTGCTTCGCAAGACGCAAGATTCCGAACATCGCCGCCCAACGTTCTAACGTCTTGATAGGTTTGCACCTTGAACCCCGCTGCACGCAAAGCTTCAATGGCGTAATTGCCCCAGGAAGGTACGTCCGGATGGACCACTGCAATATCTTGCGGATCAATTCCCTGCGATATTAGATCGGCGACCCATGCGCTGACCTTTTGAAATTCACGCTTAGGCGTAGAGGCCGTTAGAAGTTGGAAGTCCCCAGGCTTTACCTTGATTTCCGTCGATTTGCCGCAGAGGCTTTCCTGCATAGTTCCGTTTGCGATAACCGATTGCGTAATCCGGGCTATAGCTTCCCCACGTTTACAGTCGCCAAGCTGCTGGATTTCCGTTTTGGGTACCCATTGCTCAAGCTCTTTGATGCCTGCCGCATAGGGATACGAATCGAATACGGGAGCCGTATTTAAAGAATCAACGGTAACAACCAGGTGTTTTTGCGCCAGCAAGCAAGTCAGTAATTGCGAAGTTCGATTCATCAATTGAAAGTCATCAACCAGCACCACATTGACGCGCGTGGTTCTTAAAGCATCTGAGTCGTGCTTCAGATATTTCAACGCCATATTGCAAATTTCAGGCTCGATCATAGCCTCATAAAAGGCAAGATTGCCTCGATAAAAATCCTGCAGACTCTTCTCTTCATCGCCTATCAGCCAGTCGGGGTCCTCGTCCGAGAACTCCGTCCAACCGCGCTCCAAGAATTTCAACATCTCTTTAAGACGCTTTGGGCGCATCCCGCACGTTTTTACATCCTCCAATACGAACGCCTTTTCAAAAGGTGCTATCATGCGCGCACGACGTCCCGTAGCCGCATATGCTTCAGGGCAATCCAGAATTTCCAGCGCCCATTGTCTTGCGGTAGTAACCCGCACTCGAGCGACAAGTTCAATGTTACCGCAGGCCGCATGCAAGCATTCCGCAAATCGTGTTGCAGCCGTTGGCGTTGCGCACACCACCACGATTTGGCAAGGATCTCCACCCTCACCCAGGTATTCTGCAACCGAATTGATAAGGCGCCGGGTCTTTCCCGCTCCTTTAGAGCCCAATATGCGGGTGCTCTGCGAACAATCAAAAGGCAATTCTGCAAGCATAATGAATACCTCTCTTTTTAAGTACGCCATGATGATGGACATTTCAGACAAGGAACGGCTCTCTCCAGCCAGGTTTATTCCGTTCCTCGCCTGAAATGTCCATCGTAGGCTCCTGGTCGCAACTGCGTCGCAGGAGCCGTAAGGATTACTCGTTTTTTTACTATTTTTCAGCTGGCTTTTCGGTCTTGGACTCAACCTCAGCCAGAACCTTCGTTTTCTTCATCGATAAAAGCGGCATGGTAATGGCACCCGTAGGACATGCCTCAACGCAGGCGCGGCATTTGGTGCATTCGCTCATGACGTTGCCCTTCTCCGCATGGCGGGGGTCAATCGTTTGGGCACATGCCTGAGCGCACTTGCCACAATCGATGCATTTTTCGGTATCTACCGTAGGCACGAACGTCTTATTGCCTTTCGCCACCAGGCTCATAAGAGCAGCCAGCGGACAAATCTTATGACACCATTTGCGAAACACTACCACTTCCAGAATCAGGATAACGGGACACACCAGCGCGGCTATAGTTACATCGCCGCCGCCAAAGAGCAGCACCATCAAAAGAATGGTTGCGAAAGTCAAGCCAATAGGGCAAACAAGACAAAAAACCGGGAATCCGAAAACCAATGCAGACAACAGTGCGCCGCCTAACACGAAATGACGCGAGTCGATAGCGCCTTTACGCACGTCAGCATAGGAATCACACGATAAGCATCCGCCCTTGCAGCCTTCCAACAACTTTTTTTCGGAATCCGACAACGGGTTATTTTTGGGGTCTGTTTTGACGTCAGGCTTTTCTTTCCTAATCGCTTGGCGTAATTTCGAGATGATAGGCGTTGGGCAAATATAAGCGCAGAAGGCCTTCCCGAATATCAAAACCAGTATCACAGCAATAGCAAGTGATATCAATGCACGGGGCGCAATCATCTTTGCTGCCAACATAGACGACAAAGCACCCAGCGGACACAAGAGAGATACGGTATCCCAGCCAAAGGCAGAAATGTTACCTATAGGAAGGTTTGCCACGTAACCGCATGCAATAATTAGCAGGACGATTAGGGGAATAATAGTGCGTAAAGCATGTTTCTTCATGGATTCTACGCCTCCTTAGCGGACACTACCACAATAGCCCGCGTGTCCATGTTGGCAGAGATAGATCCGCTCTCCAGCGAGATGCACGCCGCTTCGCAGGCACCGCACCCGTTGCACAGATCGCTATCCACTACCGGACGATCGTATGCATCCAGAATGATTGCCTCATACGGGCATGCACCGTAGCACCGACGACACTCCAGCTGCCTTTTATACGCTAAGCACCAATCGGTCTTTAATATTGCTTTTCCCAAAATAGTAGTCTTAACCTTTGCGTCTTCCGGAAGCAGCAAAGCATTAGTCGGACACACTTCTGCGCATTTGGGCACACCGTTATTTTTTTCGGCACACCAATCGCACCATCCCTCGTCGAAGCACAAATACGGCGTGCGGGTGCCAAAAACGCCGTCCTCCATATGTTGCGGCTTAATGATATTGTGGGGACACACTTCCATACACTTGCCGCAGCGGATACACGCAGCAAGCAGACGGTCCTCATCCTGACCTCCAGGAGGTCGCACTCCCGGTTGCTGGCCCAAATATTTCACTCCACCAATTGCCAAAAGAGCAATAGCCGCGCCCGCGCCGATGCACACATCTCTACGTGTCATGCCCGCATATAAACGCTCTTCAGCGGCAGCGTTCGCTTCGACAGTTTCTTCTGTGGACATCTGTCGATCCTCCTCTTTCTCCTTTATGCATCTTCCTCATCTTGGCCTTCTTGGTTACCCAGCCCAAGAAGGCCTTCCAAAAACTCCTGATCATCGGTCAGGAAGCCTTCCGTCAAATACGAAAGACCCCGGTAAAAATCAGTGTGTGCGAATTTGCGCATATCAACCGCCATAGAAGGAGCCCAGTTGGTCAAATGATCTTGGAGGAAATTCCACTGGCATACCATCTGCTGGTATGCCGCATCCTCGTCTCCTACTTCCAATGCCTCGATAGCACGTCGTGTAAGAATGGCAATATATTCCAATTCCAAAGCAATATGATCTTCGCTTTCGGGCCAGCTGGAATCCTTTTCCAAACCGGCCGCTCGATACAAGGCTAGCACCTCATCGCGAGAATCCTGCATAAGCAAGTGATGCTCCGAGGTATATACCGACTCGTACGGAAACGCCGCACTTGAGCTATTCATGCCGTAGCCAATAAATACACGCACGTAATCCACGGCTAGCTCGGTTAACGTGTTTTCCCAGATTGAGGTCATGTACTCAACTATCAACTCATAGCCTTTAGACACAAGTTCATTTTCCGCCGCAGCTGGAAATTGCATATCCCTAAGCTGATCAAGCAGTTCTTGATCGGCTTCAACGCGAAACATGCGAGCCATAAGCGAATACGTACCCATACGGCGACGCATCACCTTTATCAGCTGCTGAATCAGTTCCTCGTCGGTGTATTCCATCTCTTCTTCAACGGCGGTATTAATCTGATCAGCCATTATTTCTCCTTGGGATCTTCGGGGTCGAAAAACTCAATATCGGGTACGTCGGACATGCTTTCAAGGCATTGGCGGCCCAACTCGGTGATGTACCACGCCCCACGCCATTCCAAGGCATCGCATTTGTACAGGCGCTCCGCAAAAAGAGGCGAATAATAACGCGGTTTCATCTTCTCAAGTGTGGGCTCAAGGGCCTCGTACATAGGATCACGCGTGGCGCCCTGAGGGGTTGAAGCCATTTTTAACACCAGCTTGTAGCAGGGTAAGAACTGCTCATCTTGCGTTAGTCGTTCGCGCAATCGCGCTCCCGCATCATCAGCGGCAATAAGCGCTAGACCTTCAGGCGTGGTCTGCCAAAAAACTTCAGGAGACTCTCCAGGCTGCAAACATTCCACGCCATCTTCATCCAAAACAACAACAGGTTCTATCTCTACCTTGTCGTAAGGAATGCCGTCTTCAGTGACGCGTTGAATGCCACCTGCGTTTTCCAGCATGGCACAGGTATTATCACCAGCAAAAACGGAAACGTTATACTTTTGCACCTCGGCAACATACGCATTAACCTCGGCAACGGATTTGGGTTCTGCGCACATGCTTAAAATGCCCAACACGGTATGCCGTTGCGGCTTCATGGCCTTCATCAGATCCGCTAGTTTTTCTTCAGTTGTACGGGTGTCCACCTTAATGTGGCAAGCAGAATCGGGCATCTCACTGCCCAAAGGCTCAGCAGAGCCAAAATCGGTGCTGTCAAGATTGACCTGCCCGGAAAAATCCAAAGTCAAATCGTCATCGGACTCGATGTTGTCGTCTTCAAATGGATCAAAGAAATCGTCGAAATCGGCATCGACTTCGACACCTAGATTGATGGATTCGTCTTCCATGGTACCCCCAAACTGATTGCACAACAAAACACCCGAACGTATCGGGGCTTACAATCAGTCCATCGGGGCCTAACCGATAGGAATCTCTCCACGGTCGATAATACGACCCGCGTACCAATTCGTCAAGCAGCAATCTCTAAGAAGCAATCCCGCCAATCCAGGGCTGGCACACGCCGGCCGAAGCGCTCAACATGGAATTGACGAAGGCCATTGCGATGACCGCTTGACGCCGCCCCCACCTTTTGTCAACAAGGGGCGCCTGCTGGCAAGGGTTGAGCCGAACCGCGACGCTTCTTTCGGGAACAACCAAACTAGGGGCCATCTTGTCGAAAATCGAGCCCCAATGCGC
>CAKUDT010000003.1 GCA_934645125.1 uncultured Eggerthellaceae bacterium | reverse complement strand
CGCTTCTTCAATCCCCCATGAATGCGTTTTGAACACGAACACGATGAAATTCCACTACCCAGAATGCAAATCGGTGGAAAAGATGAAAGACAAAAACAAGCAGGTCGTAGAGGCAACGCGCGACGAAGTTCGTTCGTGGGGTTACGACCCATGTGGTATTTGCCAACCGTGATCTCGCCTCCCCCGATTTGCTCTCCCCTTTTGCGTCTGTGTCGGAGCGATGCCAAATCCAGGAGCATTGCGCGCATTCTTTGTCTCCATAGACCTTGCTCGTTGGAAAAGTGGGTGCAGATTCGGGCAAATCGACGATAGGGAGTGGTCATTGAAACAACGGCTTAGTGACAGTTTGTCTCTCGATTTTTCTGCAAGCATTTGACCTGGGGTTATTTTGTTGGTTGATATACGATGGACGTAAACTCAGCAAAAAACGCCCTCTTTTCTCTCTGTCCGCACCCCCTAAACTACTCTCAATCGTCGATTAGCCTGAATTCAAGGTGGTTTTTCCAACAAGTGGGGTCGTTCTGGTCGCTTTGTTGCTCCAAAAAGGTCTTTTTCGCATTATACTGTGTAACGAATAAAAAGAACGAAGGTTGGTTGGGGCCTCAGCACCCGGTTCGGCGGTCGCTCGCATGCGGAATACGCCATAGGCAAACGTTCAAGTGCCGGAAAGAGACAAGCGCCTAGACATAGGGGAGGGACAAGCGCGCAGCTTCCGAAGAGGGGCGGCGTTTGGCCACCGTCTAAGGAGGGTAAGCGCGAAATCTCGAAGAAAGCGCTCTGAAGCCAGAGAAGCTGGCTGACCAGCCGCTGCAATCATTGAAAGGAGCTTTTTCATGCGTGATCATTCCAAGCACATCGAGCTTTCGCGCCAGCAGGCGGTAGAGGGCATTTTGGAGCTGTGCGATTTCGGGGCTATTGAAGACCGCGTGGAGCTGGTGAGCCTTGCCGAGGCGCAAGGGCGCGTGTTGGCGCGCGACGTGCTGGCGCAAACGGAAACGCCGAACGTACTCACGTGCTGCATGGATTCCATTGCGGTTCGCTGGGAGGACTTCGAGAACGGCGACCCCGATACCAGCACGTGGGTTCGCGGTGTGAACTGGCAATTTGCGAACACAGGCATTGCCATGCCGGCAGGCTTCGATACCGCCATCGTTATCGAGCACGTTGCGGTGTCGGAAGACCAGCAGCATGTATCTATCGACGCAGCGCCGTCGAAGCGCTTTGCGGGAACGCGACCCGCGGGCAGCACGCAGAAAGTAGGCGACGTGCTGGCAGCTGCGGGTACCGTGGTTACCCCTGATGTTATGGCGCAGATTGCGGGCGGTAATGTGACTAGCGTTCCCGTGGTCCGCAAACCGCGCGTTGCATTCATCCCTACGGGCAACGAGCTTATTGCGCCGGGTGGCATTGTTCCTGCAGGTCGTAATCTTGAGACGAACAGCATTCTTGCGCGCGGCAAGATTGAGCAGTGGGGCGGCCAGCCGATGATCTTCGATATTGTGCCCGATATTCCCGAGCGCATTGAAGCAGCTGTTTTGGATGCGTGCGCTTTGGCGGACATCGTGGTGCTCAATGCTGGTTCTTCCAAGGGCTCCGATGACTGGTCGTGCGAGCAGCTAGAAGCGTTAGGCCAGGTCGTGTGCCATGAAACGAATCATGGCCCGGGACATCATAGCAGCTACGCGTACGTGAATGGCACGCCGGTTGTGGGTATTTCCGGCCCAAGCGGCGGCGCCAGCTTCACCATGAACTTCTACTTGCGTCCACTTATGCGCACGTGGCTGGGCTTGCCGGCCGAGCCGGCTCGCATTGTTGCGCGTCTGACGGAAGCGTTCCCTGGAAAGGGCCCGAAAAACGATGCCGTGAAACCGCTGACAGATGAAGCGGCGGCAGAAGCGGCGACCGCCGAAGCGCACAAGCGCGAGAAGGAGCAGACGCTGCGCGCCGATGGGGAAGTGCGTCCCAGCGTGGTGAACCCAGGTGCAACATTCTACGGCATCAAGTTTGTCATGCTCTCGCAAGGCGCCGATGGCATGATGCAGGCTACGCCGGTGAAAGGCCATGCGGGAAGCCGCGAAACATGGCACGCGAACGCGTATTACATGATGCCCAGCGGACCAGGCATCGAGCCCCCTGCAGCAGGTGATCTTATTGAGGTTGAACTGCGTTAATCTTTCTTTATGCTTTACCGGTTGATGCAGTGAGTTGCAGCATGCTTGCTGGTAAGGCGACTGCGCCCGATGCGGCGGCTCCCTCTTTTATGTGGGCGCCGCCGCAGCTTATAGGGCGACCAGCCAGAAGCTTCTGCATAGTAGGATCCGCCAGATTGCCTGGGCGTTCTTTCCCGTTTTGGCGCTGAAGGGAAGTGGTTATCCCCAAATGATTTTAAGTGCCTGAATACGTTGCTCAATGCCATGTTCGAGGTATTCTGTACGCCATTGGCTGATGTTTCCATTCTCCAGTATTTCGATTGCTTCTTGGGGGAACCCGTCGAGCAAATCAAGATCAAACCATGCGTTTTCCAGGCTAAGCAATAGCTGACGTGTGGGATTAGGGTCAAAAGGACGGCTGATGAATGAGTAGTCTCCCTTTGCAACCATTGATTCGTCCTTGTCAAACCAAAGGCTGTTGCCGTTGTCAAACAGGGGAGCCATGCGCCATGCAAGCGTTTCCACATTGCGTATAAAGCCGAAGTTGCGCAAGTGGCGATCGCTGTTTGCCAAGACGCTATCGCACACAACCATTTTCGACAGGCCTAACTCTACCTCGTGACGGGGGATTCCCAGGTTGCAAGCTTTGCGAACGATTGCTTGATAGACTGTTTCGTTGTGCTTCGTTGTTTCCGTTTCATGTACCAGACTTGCGGGAACGTATTCCTCGTCATCGCGAAGGAAGCAAGTGCAGGCGCTTACAACGCCCAAACCGTTGATATTGCGCACTTCGTATGGCACGTAGTCGTGCGCATCGAGCACTCGTCGATAAAGGGCTGTTGCTACCGTTTCGTTATAAACCTGCTGGTCGGTCCAAGGATTATGGCCTTTTAACAGAATGCGGTCAGAACCCTCGTGAATCCATTTTTTAGGAAGCACGCCTTCAGATGTGTTGTCGGGGGAGGAAAGGCCTACTTCGTCGAGCCAATTATCCCAGGCGCCGTTCGCGTTACCGAAGGGATTGTGGAAGTAATTGAGGTCATCCCATGTAAGATTTTCGCCTTCTGGTTGTATCCAATACTGATCAGAAAGCGAAAATCCCAGATTGCGAAAAGGAATAAGGCTTGCGTCCGTTACGCCAAGCGCCGCAAGCTTGCTATCCATTCCTGTACGACCTTCGGGTATACAGCGATGCTCCCACCAGTTTTTCAGACCGAGCGCATTTCCTCTTCCGTTGCGTGTTACGGTACCTAAAGGAGCTCGTGTTGAATCAAGCACTTCACGCGGCAGAAAAGAGCAATCTGTTTCATCAAAGGAGAATTCCATCACAGGATATTCGCGGTTCATAAGCAGATACGTTGTGCCTTTCCGCTTACGTCCAGTTTTTGGCGCATTCTTTTTGGCCACCAGCAGCGACTCGTCATCAACAAGCCAATGGTTATTTGTTTTTTGCGCGATCAATGCTCCGTTGGCAATGCGCTTGTGCACGGCCTGCGGCGTTATTCCAAGCAGTTGAGCTGCATCTTTTATGCTGGTGTTGTATGGCATGGCTTGCCCCTTTCTTTCACCTGATTGTATAAAAAAATAGTTTAAAAAGAAAGAAAAACGGTTTAAAAACAACCGAAAATGGTTGAATTTCGGCTATGCTGCCGGCACATCTACCGCGCCCACGCGTGCATCCGTCGCGATACAACCCTTCGTAACAGTGCGGTAACCGTATGTTAACGCCTTGTAGCATTCAATTTCCCAGGTAGAAACGTTTTGGAAAAAAAGCGTCCGTACCATTTCCCTTGTAATGTTCAACGCGAAAGCGTTCGGGCTAAAAAGGCTCGTTCCAAGCGCAGGTGAATTTCCAAGCAAATCTTGCGCAACCCCTCCGCGGTGACCCCGCGGGACGAACCTTTCTAGCCATACGCTTTCCCATCGAAAGAAAGGGGAATGTCATGGAGGATTTCTTAACATCGTTCTTCATTGCTCCATTCACCGGGTTGGCTGAAGGGCTTTCAGGAGCCTCAAGTGTGCTTGACGTCATCAACGCCGTTGATGGCTTCGTGTGGGGCCCCATCATGATTTTGCTTTTGCTGTTCACGCACATTTTCATGACGGTGCGCACCGGCTTCATTCAGCGAAAGCTGGGAACGGGTATCAAGCTGTCCGTCACGAAGGACGATCCTTCTAATGCCGAGGGTGACATTACCCAATTCGGCGCTTTGACTACAGCGCTTGCCGCAACCATTGGTACCGGCAACATCGTGGGCGTTGGCACCGGTCTTTTGTTTGGCGGCCCCGGCGCTATCTTCTGGATGTGGATCACGGGCATTTTGGGCATTGCCACCAAGTATGCCGAAACGCTCATTGGCGTGAAGTATCGCGTTAAGGACCACTCGGGCAAGATGCTGGGCGGCGCAATGTATGCTTTGGAGCGCGGCTTCAAGAACAAGAAGGCTGGCCGCATCTTGGCTATCCTGTTTGCCTTGTTCGCGTCGCTGGCTGCGTTTGGCATTGGCGCTTCCACCCAGTCAAATTCCCTGGCTGACGCCCTGTACAACACGTCGTTGATCGATGGCAAGGCTATTCCTCAGTGGCTCGTGGGCATTGTGGTTGTTGCTCTTGTTGCAATTGTTATCTTGGGCGGTATTAAATCCATCTCCACGGTTTGCGAAAAGCTCGTTCCTATTATGGCAATCTTCTATGTGGTATGCTGCTTGGTCATTATTGGCATGAATGGCGAGTATCTGGGCGAGGCTATCCGCCAGATTCTGGTAGGCGCGTTCACTCCGGCAGGTGCTGCTGGCGGCGCCGTTGGATCAACCGTTACGCTGGCATTGCAGTTCGGTTTTAAGCGCGGCATCTTCTCCAACGAAAGCGGCATGGGTTCTGCTCCGTTGGTTGCTGCATCGGCCACTACCCGCAACCCCGCACGTCAGGCGCTTGTTTCCATGACGGGCACGTTCTGGGATACCGTTGTTGTTTGCTTGATCACCGGCCTTATGCTCATGACCACGCTGCTTGCGAACCCCGAGCTCTCTACGGCTGTTGCAAATGGCACCATTTCCTCCGGCGCTGGTCTTGCCACCGCGGCTTTCGAGAAGATCCCCGTGTTCGGTCCGCTGGTTTTGCTTGTTGGTCTGCTTACGTTCACGTACTCCACCATGTTGGGCTGGAGCCAGTACGGCAACCGCGCTATCAGCTACCTGCTGGGCAAGAAAGCAAAGACCCCGTATTACATCGCGTTCTTGCTGTTCGTGTTCTGGGGCTGCATGATGGTTGGCGATGCTGCTAACAGCGCATCGGTTTCGAACCTGAGCTCTACGGTGTGGAATTTCGCTGACGTGATGAACGCCCTGATGGCAATTCCTAACTGCATTGCGATTTTGGGTTTGTCCGCAGTTATCGCTCGCGATACGAAGCATTACGTGTATGATAACAACCTGGACGAAGTTGACACGACTGAGATTCCTCAGTTCGATGAGAAGTAAGAGACGGATTTAACGACTTTGGACAAGCGGCGGGAGCGCGCAATTTGCTCCCGCCCTTTGTGCGGAAAGCTGCTGACTTGCCGTTTAACTTGGGCGTACAGCGGCAATTGAGTGAATGACCACGTCTTTTCCAGCGAAGGCGTGAAGAAAGGAAGCGTTTTACCATGGAGAATCTGGGCTACTACAACGGAACGTATGGCCTGCTTGAAGAAATGACCATCCCTATGAACGACCGCGTTCACTGGTTTGGCGATGGCGTGTACGATGCCGGTCCTGCCCGCAATTACAAGATTTTCGCCATGGAGGAGCACCTGGATCGTTTCTTCAACAGCGCGCGTTTGACCGATATCAACATTCCTGTGTCGCGCGATGAGCTGCGCGATTTGCTAAACGATTTGGTGAAGAAAGTGGACTCCCCCGAGCATTTCGTGTATTACCAGGTCACGCGTGGTGGCATGAAGCCTCGCTCTCACGATTACGAGGAAAATGTGCCGGGTAATCTGTGGATTATGATCAAGCCTCAGGTTATGCCCGATGGCACCGAGCGCATCAAGCTGCGCAGCGAACAAGACACGCGCTTTTTCCACTGCAATGTTAAAACGCTGAATCTGCTGCCTGCCGTTATGAGCTCGCAAGCAGCTAAGCGCGAAGGTGTGGCGGAAACGGTGTTCTATCGCAAGGAGATGGGCAATCGCGTAACGGAATGTGCGCACAGCAATGTTTCCATCATTTTGAACAACGAGTTGTGGACAGCGCCTACCGACAACTTGATTTTGCCGGGTATTGCACGAAAGCACCTGATCAAGGCGGCGAACAAGCTGGGTATTCCCGTTCACGAAGAGCCGTATGATTTGGACACGCTGCGCGGCGCACAAGAGATTATCGTGACCAGCTCTTCAAATCTGTGCCGGTTCGCGAATGAATTCGAAGGAAAGCCGTTCGGTGGCGGTGCTCCTGAAATCGCTGAAGCGCTGCGCGTGGAAGTGAACCGCGAATTTGCCGAGGCCACAGCGCTTTAAGGTTGCGCCGTCTAAAGGTTTCGCGACCCAAGGGTCTAGGAACCCCATGATCGAGCGACCCGAAGCGTACGTTTACGTTTTCTCTTGACATAACAAAATAAGCGAGGAAAAAATGGAATCGATCGAAGAGATCGTTCTGCGGTATTCCGCGCGCGGAATGACGCATTTGACTTCACAGTTGCCTCTTGATTTCTGCATGAATGCCGCTCGCGAAATCTTGTCGTGGGCGCGGGGCAGTGTGCTTTTGCTTACCGGTTTCGATGTGGGCGGCGCCCCTGAAACCGATGGTCCCACGGGTACGTATGTTATGGCGCGCGCTCTTGCCGACCTGGGGTATACGCCTATTGTTGTTTCCGAGCCTGCGACCTGCGCTTTCTTTTCTGCAATGGGAATTGAAACGCGAGAAGTGCTGCCTGGTGACACGCCGAGCTATTTCGATGAGCTGCTTGATGTGCTGGCCCCTGTGGGCATTATCTCCATTGAGCGCTGCGGCAGAAATTGCCATGGGAAGTATTGCAATATGCGCGGCAAGGATATTTCTGCGCGCACATCGCCGCTGGACGAGCTTGTTTTGCGCGCCACGCGCACAGCTATTCCTACTGTTGGTGTGGGCGATGGCGGCAACGAAATAGGCATGGGAAATGTTTCGCAGCTCATCTCGGAGAAGCTGTCGTTGGATCCTTGTTCGGTAACGGTTGACTGCCTGGTGGTTGCCACGGTTTCCAACTGGGGAGCCTATGGCATTGTGCAGGCAATGGGGAAGTGCGTGGGAAAACCGTTGCTTCCTGCGTTTGATCAGGTGAAGCGCTTCTATCAGTTCATTGTCGATCGCGGCAGCGTTGATGGCACCACGGGAAAACGCCAAGTAACGGTCGATGGCTTCTCCATGGATGTTGAGCGTAGCATCGTAGAGGCACTGCATCGCGTATAGCGCACCTGGTACGTGTCTGGCGCGCGCCTTTTTTGGTGCGCCCCCTTGAAAGGCCGCCCAAAAATCCCCCGGTTATGGTTCTTTGCAACCCTGACCGGGGGATTCGTGTTTCTAGGACCCCCGCAGCCTATGTACGGCTCATGCGGCTCGGCACATCCCCTATGCGACTTTACGTGCGATTCCATCCGTAGAGTGCGGCGTACTGAATGGCGAAGGCGTCTTCGGCGTAGACCTGGCCATCGGGTGCGCCACTTGCTCCCACAACATCGGCGCGCTCGAATAGCTGGTCGTAATCAGCGTGATTCTTGTAGAAATCGGTTGTGGCAATGTCGTAGGCAATCTGCGCGTCCACAATGTTCACCATGCCGTTTCCGCTCACATCGCCGCGCTCATAGACCACGGTTGTGGTCAAGTTCAGCCGTTCGCTGTAGTTGTCGTAAGACATGCCTTCCTTGTAAGCGGCAATGCGGAATTTTGTATCTTTTGTCACTGTTACAGGGTCGGTGTATTCAATGCGCGTGCCTTCGGGCTTGCAGGGACAGGTGTTGTCGGTGGTGTAGTAGATCGTTGCACCTTCGGTGGCACACGTAATCTCAAGGGTGGATCCGCAGGCAACCGTTACGTCGTTTTCCTTCGGCGAGAGCGCGCCGAATTCTTGCCCATCGATTATCGCCACGGGGCGCGCCGGCTGCGCTGCATCCGACGTCACGCGTATGGGGAGCTCTTTTGCAAGCGTGGTGCCGGGAATGGAAAGCGTAAGCGTGGTAAGGCCTGGTAGTTTGCCTGAAAGCCCAAACGTCGCTTTTCCTTCCTCGTCGGTTGTCAGGGCGATAGGCGTCTTGCCCTCCAGGCTTTCCGTATCGCTTGCGCCACGTGTGAACGCCGCGATGTCAAGCGACTCCATATTCGCCACGATCATTTGATTGCCGGCGGGGGTGCCATCGGAGAAGCGGGTGTAGACCATCACAGTTGTATCGTGCGCGCTGTTTTCCTGCATGACAACGGCGTTCTCGTAATTCGTTACCAACGTAGCGGGACGGCGGTACACGATGGCCTGTGTTGTCCACGTGTCGGTGCTGTTAGCGCCCAGCGCGCGACCCACATAGTTTTGCGTCCCTTGCAGGGCAAACGTTATCGTGTCGTGTTCTTTCAGCTGCGTGGTGGGGTACACGCGAAGTACGCGCGAGAGCGCTCCGTAGCCGTCCGCTTCGAAAGCTTGCTGTACGTCCATCCACTCCACGCGCGCTGCTGCCGCGCCATCGATGGTTGCCGCAACGTTCGGGTCGGCCTTCATGTACTGGTCAAACGCTATCTCAATGTATTCGGGGTCGGCCCAGAGATGTGTCACGGTGGGGTCTTCGGTGGACTTCAGACTTATCTTGAGCCCCGATTGAATGGGAAGCACCGGAAGCCATGCGGTAGAAGCTTGCTCGTAGCCTTCTTTTTCCACGCGCACTTGATATTGACCAGTGGAGGTGTCCCACGCAAATGCGCCATCGGCTCCGGTTGTCTGCGGGTTTACCTGCTCATACGCTGCGGCATTCCATAACGTGCCCCGTTCATCGCCTGAGGCGTTTTTATCGCGCGTCCAAACGCTTGCCGTGGCTCCCTGAACGGGGTTTGTCTCCAGTGCTTCGTATATCGTGCCCGATGGGTCAACAATGATCGATGCATCTATGCTGTGTTTGCCGTTTTTCCCGGTTCGGTTGCTTCCCGAACTGCTGCTTCCTGTTGCGTTGCTTTCGTCGTCTTCCTTGTCCTTTGCGGTTTCTTTGCAAACGCTCTTGCGGTACTCCGTTGCTTCCAGGTACTTGTTGTTCGCAACGTCGATCCACGGCGCGCGGTAAAGATGCGTTGCATTGGAGCTCACGTCAACAGCTAGACCAGCTTTTCCTACCACGTTGCCCGCTACCTGGCCAAACTTCTGCACTCCGGCGGACGAGGGATCGCACGTGCCCATGGACAGAATCGACGCTGCCGCACTCACGTGAAGATTGATGATGCTCCACTGGGCATCGGCATAGCTATGGGCTTCTTCGACTTGCAAGATTTCCTTGAGCTCTTCGGCGGCGTCGCGTTCGGCGTAAAGGGCATCCAGGCAGCGCTTGCATTCGCTTTCGCAGGGGTTCTTTTGCTTCCAGAAAAGAATCCATCGGTTGATGTCCTCGATATCGGCGTCAAGCAATCCCAGCGTATCGGAGATATTGAACCAGGAATCGCATGCTTTTTGGGTGCCGTATGCATTAAGCGCGGTGCCTATAACGGGTAGCAACGAGGTCAGGTTATTGAGGTTTTTCGAGAACCAGCTGCTTTTGGCGCTTGTTTTTACTGCTTGTTCTTGGCTTGATGCAACTGCTTTGGCGGCATCGGTCGTTTTCGTCAAGTTCACTTTGAACTTCAAGGGATCCTTTGCCAAGCTTACTTTTTTGGAGGCATTTGCCACATTCGAAGCCGCGGTGCCTGCGGCGGTATGCGTAGTTGCAGAAAGGGAGGTGGATACAACGACCTCTTCGCTTTCCGCCAGGGAATCAAGAAGCATTCCTGCCGAGGTAAGGCGCGCCCACTCGTAGGTGTCCTTCAACGCTCCCAGCGAGTATTGCCATTTATCCTTGAAGCTTGGAGTGTATGAGGTAATGCGTGGCTCCTGATCTTGTGCCGCTGCGGGCGGCTGCTCGGTTACCACGGCGGTGTAACCGTAGTATTTACCACTTGCTTTTTGCTTGTCGCTTACGTACAGGTCAACGGTGAAGTTGCCATCGGTTGTGGTGAGCTCTGCATCGCCTGCAGGCGTGCTGGGATTTTGCTTGACGGTCAGTTCGCCTTTTTCTTTGAGGTTCTTGTCAAGCAATGCCGACGGCGTTTCAGCGGCACTGGGGGACCCCACATCAAGCATGTTTCCCGTCTTTTCGGCTGCGTTTTTCGTGGCGCGCGCCGCTCTTTGCGTCGCGGCGTTGTTTGCGCTCACGGCTGTTTCCACGGCGTCGAAGAAGTCCTTTGCGTTCTTCGCTGCTTGCGTGTCGTCGCCATACCAGTCCGTAATTTCGTCTATCGAAGGCGCAGCGTAGGATACGGGTTCAGGGTAGGCGCCCGCAAACAGTTCGGCTTCCACGGTGCGCATCCAGGTATCAATATCGATGTCTTCGAACATACGCGTGGGATCGTTGAAGTTGGGCATGAGCGCTTCGATTTCTGCAATGGCGTCATCCAGCGCGGCTTGATCTTCTTCGGAGAGCTCCTCATTGTCTTTTTCTGCCCGCAGCGTGTCGGCAAGCCCTTCAAGCACGTCTTTCGTGTCGGAGCAAATCTGTTGCGCGTCGTCGCTGATCATGTTATCAACGGCATCGTTTGACCACAGCAATTCCTGAAGCCACGCGTAATTTTTAGTAGCTTCTTCTTGCGCGCGCTGGGCCAGGCGGTTTTTGTAATCCTCGTCATTCAAGTCAACGGTGAACGCCAACTGATACGCGCTGATGCTATAGCTCTTGGGAATGAACAGGCCGCTTGCAAAAAGCAGCACGTTGTTAAACATGCCAGAACCATCGTGGTTCTTCAAAAGCTCAAGGTATGCTTCATCCACGTATTCGCCCACGAAACGCGTGTAATTCTCGTCGCTTTGCGGCTGCTTGGTAAGCACCACGGTTTCGGTTCGCCCATCTTCCAGCGTTGCGAAAAGCATGAGTTTTTCTTTAGCGTTGATTTCCTGACCTGCGTTTTTGACTGTTATGTCAAACGTCCAGTAAGCATTGCGCTTGCGCGGGAACTGGTAATGGATAGTCAGATACGACTCTTGTTGCTGGCCATCTTCTACAAGCGTTTGCGTTTGCCCGTCGTTGGTGACCTTGAACGTCCACAGCTCCGCCGAAGGACGATACGTGCAGTTCACGAAGGATTCGTAGCTGTTCCCGTAAAACGAAGCGACTACTTTGATTTGCACCGAATCGCCGTATAACAGGTTTTGCGTTACTTCAGAGGGCAGGTCGAAGGAAACTGTTGCACGCCCCAGGTTATTCGTTTGTTGTTCTGGCAGGTCCAACTTCGTTTCGTTCGCGTAAAGCTCAAGCGTTGAATCAGGCTGGGCGTACACGGTAGCGCTGTTGCCGCTCTGGCTCACAAAGTTCGTGTCCATTTTCAGCTGCACGCCCAAAGCGACAAACGACAAGCTGCTCACTTGAGCAGTCATGGTGCTTGTTTTGAATGTGATGGGAATGTTATAAACCTGCTCTTTATTCGGCTTGAACGCTACAGAAATCGTGCCGCTTGTTTTATTGGCGGGAAGCTCAATGCTCAAGCCGTCCGATGTTATGCTCCAGTCGGGGTATTGGTTATCGTCGGATACGCTCACGCTCCGTTCTATCTCGGAATCAAGGCCTTCTAGAACAAGCGTTGCCCCTTTTGCGCTGGTCAGCTCGTAATCAAGGGACAGAATGGTCTCGCAGCCCACGCACACCGTGTCGCTCTTTACGCGCGGTGTTATGGACTTTATGCCCAGCGCTGCCAAAAGATCTTTTGCGCTGAATGAGGGAACAGTGAGCTCGGCGGCGGCTTGCCTGCCGTTTTTCACGGCTACCTGCATTTTCGCAAAGGGGAAGCTCCAGCTCTTCGTGTCAAGCAGGCTGTTCACCGTGGGTTTGGGCGCTGCGGCATTGAATGCCACCACGGTGTACGTTCCCGGCTCAAGCTGGTCGGTTACCAGTTGCCAGATTTCGTTTGCGCCGTCTTCGGTGCCGCCGCCCTCGCTTGAGGTGGGCGTGGGGATAGTGTAGGCATCGGCCACTTTTCGTGCGGTATCGGTTGTTCCTGCGAATACGATAACACGTGCCTGTCCTGCGAACGCGTCTTCGCTGCCCGCTTCGCCTTGCGTGGTAACGCGAATGGTGCCCCAGCTTTCGAACGTTGCAGCGAATGCATTCGTTTCTGCGTTGAATGTTGCGGTGGCGTTTGCAGGGCCCTTGGCACCACTACGCGTGATTTCCAGCGTAAGGTTTTCGGGCACGCCTTTGCTTTGTGCCAGCGCTTCCGATAGCACGAGCATGCCGTTTTGCGTGACCCAGTCGCCGCTCATGGTTTCGTCGCCGTTTAGGGTGCCGCAAGGAATTTCAGTGCCGTTGCGGAACAGCTTGAACGACAACTTGCTCCAGTCAAAGTTGTCTGCAAGAACGGGACTGCCTTGCGAATCGGTTCTGCCGGTATCGTAGCGCACGTCAAGGGGGAATGTTTGCTGGGCGGGAATAGGTGTGAAAGCGGAAATATCGATAGTGCCCATGTCCCATATATTGGATGTCATGTCTTGCGCAATGCGGAAATACGTTTTTTCGTAATAACCTGCCGCGCTGATGGTGACTTGCGCTTCGGTATTCGCTATAAGGCGATCGCACGTGAACGTTTTGTCGGCATCGGGGGTTACCGACAGGGTTTCATCGCCTTGCATAACGGTGATCTGCACGTTGTCCACGGTCATCCCCGCAGGTAAGAGCAGCGTTCCGCGTAAAGTTGCCGTATCAATCCAATTCCACGTGATGTTTTCTGCGCCGGCTTGTTGCGAAAGCTTCATGGCGTCCGAAGGGGTTACGCCATCACTCTTGAAACGGTACGCAGACACGGTGCCACCGCCGCGAAAAGGGTTATCCACATCGTTTTCATCGGTGTATTCGTCGCCGAAGCGAACATCGGGATTTTTGATAAGAACATCAACAGCGCCGTCGTATTCGCTGAAAACATTGCTTTCAAGGTACTTGATTGAACGGGGGATAACAATTTGTTCTTGCGTGCTCAGGTTTTTGTTGTTCGTGAAGGCGCCGCCGCAAATGCGCTGGATGCCGTTACCTTGCTCATCGGTTTCGAACTGGATTGAGGACAGTCCTTGGCTCAAGTAGCAATAAAACGATTCGCTGCCTAATTCTTTAACAAAACTCGGGAATGTGATGGTAGATATATCGGTGTCTTTGAACGCATAAAAGGGGATATAGACATCATAGGATCCATCGAAGATTTGCGAGAAGTCAACGGAGGACAAGCCGCAGTCGCCGTACACGAACACTACATCGCGCGTTTCGCCGTCAACAGTGTATTCATAATTCTTTTCAACGTATGCGTAAATTTCGGCATCGTATTCCGAGATAGTGGGGCCAGAGTAACTAAGGGGAGGTTCTTCGACGCCTGGTGCGAAGAAGCCGTCGTCGTTGCGAACATTGCCGATCCAGCGCTTCTTTCCAGTGCATCCTACCGAGGTCTTCCAGGCTTTCGCTTTGAATTCCTCATCATGGTCACGGCCGTAATAATTCTCCAGGTTGGCAAGCCGCTGTGCTTCAATGCCTTCTTTGAAGGGATTAGGGGATTCAACAGATTCCTCTCCGGTGTTGGCTCCCAATCCTTCGCCGGCTTCTTCGCTTTCGCTCGCGCCGAGCTCTTGCGCTGATGCTCCGGTTGCTTCCGGCGTGTCAGCCGTTGCGGGTGCTGCGGCTTCGGGTTCGCTGCTGCCTGCTGCTTCTTCGCCGCCTTCGGATGTTGTAAGCACTACACCTGCGTCTAAAGGTGCGGTTTTAGCGATTTGCGCAACGGTATCTTCGTCTGAAGGGGAGTAGGAAAGTTCTAGTTGTTCCTTTTGGCCTTCTGCCAGCGGACTTATTTCTGCCAATGCTCTTGCCGGAATAAGGCCCGTTGCCAGGGTGGTTGCTAGCAGCAGTGCCAGCACGCGATTGCGTAAACGTTGTCGCTTCATACTGTTCCCTTCGTCCCTGTGCGGTTTTTCATGGGTGCTTTGCAGTCAGTCTTGCGGATTGATACACCCATACACTCTGCCAGTATGGGCAAATAACGCGAAAATGCTAGGTTCGTATATACGAACCTAGCATTTACCTGGGATTTTGAAGCAAAACCAAGAAAGATTTTGCCACAACTCATGTTGCCGTGCGTGATGGGTGGTGCTTGGCGGCAACATGGTCAAACGACAAAAAAGAACAAGGAGGCAACTCGGAGTATGCGTCGCGTCATCGTTTTAGCCCGCTCGTTTGCCGGCGGCTAGATTACAAGGCGCGAACCTCAACTCCGGCCGCTTCGAGCGCTGCATGGATTTCGGCGGCAAACGCAACGGCAGCGGGGTTGTCGCCATGGATGCAGATCGTGTTTGCAGCGATGGGGATAACGGTGCCGGTTTCCGATTCAACCACGCCTTCCTTCACCGCGCGCAGAGTGCGTTCAATGGCTTTTTGCTTATCGGTGATAACAGCGCCCGCTTGTGTGCGTGGTACGAGTGCGCCATTTTCCTGATAGGCGCGGTCGGCGAAAAACTCGCTTGCCGTGCGCAGACCCACGTTTTGAGCTGCGGTGATGCTTTCGCTCCCAGCGAGTCCCACTAAAATGAGTTGATCGTCAAAGTCTTTCACGGCTTGTGCAATCGCCTGCGCCAGCGTGGCATCTTTTGCGGCAGCGTTGTAGAGCGCACCATGGGGCTTTACGTGATGCAGCCGCGCGCCCTCCGCTTTTGCGAAGGCGGCAAGCGCTCCCACCTGGTACAGAATGCTTGCATATACGTCATGGGGGCTCATTGCCAGCGCACGTCGTCCGAATCCCATCAAGTCGGGGTATCCAGGGTGCGCGCCAATCGCTACACCGGCAGCATGGGCGCAGCGCACGGTATTGCGCATGACGCTTGGGTCGCCTGCATGGGCGCCACAGGCAATGTTTGCGCTGGTCACATGGGGGATAACTTGGTCATCCAGGCCAATGGTGTATGCGCCGAAACTTTCGCCTAGATCGCAATTCAAATCTACTTGTGCCATGGTGTTAGCCCTTCAAGTCAACGTTTTTCGTATCGGTAATCAACATGTGGCCCGGCGCGTGCGTAATGGCAAACGGCGGCTTGCTGTTCATGACAACGCTCTGAGGCGTTACGCCGCACGCCCAAAATACCGGCGCTTCACCAGGGAATATATCAACGGGATCGCCGAAATCGGGCTTGTTGATGTCTGCGATTCCAAGGGCGGCGGGATCGCCAATGTGGAGCGGCGCGCCATGTACTTTCGGAATGGCGCCGGAAATTTGCACAGCTTTCACAACCTGGTTGTGGGGAATGGGGCGCATGCTCATGACCATATTTCCGCTCATGCTGCCCGCAGGCATGCAAGCGACGTTTGTCAGATACATGGGAACGTTACGTCCCATGGTGTTGTGGCGCTGCTCAATGCCTGCTTCGATAAGCTCGCTTTCAAAACTGAAGCTGCAACCAATAATGAAACTTACCAGGTCATCACGCCAGTAAGCAGACACATCTGTTGTTTCTTCCACCAAGTTTCCGTTTTCGTAAATGCGATATCGGGGAAAGTCGGTTGCTACATCGCAGTCGGTGGCGCAAAGCGTTGTCTCGCGTGCTCCGACTTCGGTGACTTCCAATAGAGGGCAGGGCTTGGGGTTACGCTGGGCAAACAGCAAAAAATCGTAGGCCTGCTCTTTCGGAAGAACAATAAGGTTTGCCTGTGCGAATCCAGGGCACAAACCGCTGGTAGGGGCGTCATAGGCGCCCGAGCGAATGATGTGGCGCGCTTGCGCGGGGGTAGCTGCCAGCATACGCTGCCATACGGTTTCGTCTACGTTGGCGGGCTTCGCTACGGTGGGAATTGATGGGTTCATGGTTTGCTCGATTCTTCTTATTTTGCATGACCAGGAGATGTTATAGCATAGCGCTCAACCGATGCGGAGTGCACCGGCCCGCGGTATGAAAGGTGGGCAAGGCCGCGTTGCGCGCATTGCCATTGCAGGTGATCTAGAAGCTGTTGCGGGCTTGCAGTGCTGTTTGCCCAGGTGGTAAAAGCGTGTTCTTTGGTGCGAAGCAGCTCTTGCGCCTGCTGCACGCTGGTTCGCATAAAGTGAATCGATTGCTTTGGGCCACATTGGGCAAGCCTTGCGATATCGGCAGTTGCGATTGTTGCAATTTTTGCATAACCGCCCGTTGTCTGACAATCCGCCATCATGACAATGGGTAGACCGCTTGCGGGAATTTGCACGGCCCCCAAGGGGATGCCATCGGAGATGATATCGCTTCCGTTTATCGATTCAACGGGCGCGCCACCTAAGCGCAATCCCATGCGATCGCTTTCAGGAGTAACGGCGTACGTTGTGCCGTAGAATGTTTCGATCCCCTTGGCGGTGAACAGCCGCTCTTGCGGGTTAGGGATAGCGCGGATGGTTACGGCGCCAATGCTGCGCGAGTCGTTGTCGCTCTCTGCTGCGGCTGCGTTGTGCGCTGTGCCCGTGTTGCATGGGGCGTTTCCTTCGCTGCTTGCTTCGGCGCAACGTTTGGCACTTTCACCAAGAAACGCATCGGCAGGGGCGCTCAGCATGTTGTTGATGCGCAGCCATCCAGGCAGCACTAAGTCGGGTATGTCTTTCTGCTCATAGTTCCCGCTAGTCAACACATCGTTTTTCGTAAGCATGCGTCCGCAAAACCCGCCCATATGATATTTCAGGCTGGTAGCCGCGCTGCCAAACGCGCAGGGAACATCAATGCCGCCGCGGACAGCAAAGTATCCGTATTTGCCCACACGAGCGTTTCCCGCTGCTACGACATCGCCTGCGTGAATGCTCAGCGCAACCCCCAGCGGAGCAGGCTTGCCGTTGATGGTGGGTTGGAAATCAGCACCTGAAAATGCAATCACGAGCTTTTCGTCAGGATTTGTTTCTTCAACGCAAAACGATGGCCCCATCAGGCAGAACTCAAGGGCAGGCGCGTTTTCGCTATTTCCTACAAGCACGTTTGCTGCGCGCAGCGACCAGGAATCCATAGCGCCTGCGGGGCCGAATCCTTGATTCATGAAGCCATGCCGCCCTAAATCTTGGACGGTTGCCAACATGCCGCTTGTTTTGACGATAAGTCTCATAATGCCGCCTGTGAGATTGAGTAACGTGCGCGGGCAAGGGGCTCACGCTTCGGCGAAGCCGTTGAAGCACCCTGCGCATCGCCGCCTTCGCCGTTGCTTGAATAATTGCTTCCCGCGTTGGCAAGGTCGCTTATATCCGTGCCTTCCTCTGCCGCAATTCGGTAAAACTCCGCTTCGCTAATGGGAACGAAACGAATTATGTCGCCTGCAGCATAAGGGATTTCGCGCGTACCGCCTGCATCGAAAAGAAGCAGGGGCGTGCGCCCGATAAGGCGCCACCCGCCAGGGCTTTCAAGAGGGTAAATGCCTGTTTGCTGGCCGCCAATCCCTACGCTGCCGCGTGGAATTGCGGTGCGCGGCGTATCAAGGCGCGGCGTGTGAATGCGCGCGTCCAATCCGGAAAGGTAGGGAAAGCCGGGCAGAAACCCCAGCATTGCCACGGGGTAATCCACGCTGCTGTGGATGCGTATCACTTCATCGGGGGAAATGCCTGCCAGCGACGCAACATCGTTCAGATCGGGACCGAAAATGCCACCATACGCAACGGGGATTTCGATAAGTTTTGAGGCGCTCTCGTTTGCGGCTCCTTCGCTTTGCGCTAGGCACGATAGGTTCTGCTCAAGCTCATCAAATGTGAGCGTCAAGGGATTGTAGCACACCATAACAGAGCAGTACGTGGGAACGATATCGGTGACGCCGGGCACTTGCTGTGAGCGAACGGCAGCGGCAAGACGCGCAACGTTGGCGCTGGTCTGGCGGGAAATCTCGGAGGAGACCACCAAGTTCACGGCGCTATCGCCCGCTGTTTCCACGGTGAAGTGCATATTCGTAGAGACCCTTTCTTTTGGCGTGCGCCGCATCTTGGCAAAACCCGGTAAAACGACCTGCTCGCAGGCAAGCAAATCCGCTGGAATATCTTACGGCAACCAGCATATCGGGTGGGTGTTTCTCCTGGGTTTCGCTTCCCATAAAAACAGCCGCAGCAATTAAGCTGCGGCTGCCCGGTGCGCGAAATGCTGTGAGTGCTTCAGCGTATGCGAGAAGCTAGTCGATGTGTATATCGTATTGTCCCAGCGTGTCATACGTATTGGTATCCATGACATCAATTCTGCCATCGGCGGAAATCAAGTCATCCAAGCTGGCAACCGTATCGCCTGAGAAGTACATGAACGCTTCGGTGTAGGTGCCCGGCTTCAGCGTTTCGTAGAGGTACGGGGAAACCATTCTGTTGCCCACGCTCCAGGTGTTGTATGCCGCGTTCACATCAATGGTTGTATCAGATGTATTGTTCGCAATCCTCAGGACATAGCCGCAGTCGCCCATCCAATCTTTCTTCATGGAGATAACGGCAATCGTAACAACGTCATCGTTTACCAGCATCTTATCGACAAGTCGGATTTCTTCGCCGTCGTCGCCGCCATTATCGGTGCCGCCGCCGTTGATATATCCATCATCGCCGCCGTTTTCGCCGCCCCAGTCAAATCCCGTGGTGGTGGACAGGTCTTTTACCTCATCGGTGGTCTTCTTGAACGTCATGCCATCGCCATCGATGGTAAAGTTCAGTTTCCCATCTTTCAGAGTGCCTTCCAGGGACTCGCCCTCAATGGTCAAAGTGATTTTCTCTGCGCTTTTTGCTTCCCAGGTTCCTTCCAGGTTCTCGCCGAACATGCCCATCTTGAATGTGCCATCTTCGGCAAGCGCGGCCTCTACCGCCATGCCGAACGCTTTGAGCAAGGCCATGTCATCTTCGGTTGCACCGGAAATCTCAGTGAGCTCCCACGTGCCAACGAAGGCTTTCTTCGGATCCGCCTTTGAGCTTCCACCGCAGCCCACCAGGGCCAGGCACAGGGCAAGCGCGCCTGCTATCAGCGCAAATACTTTCATTTTCGTCTTTGTCTTCATGTTTGCACTTCCTTTCTTTGGGACCGAGCTTCCTTTTACGTGCTAGTCAACTGCTGCGAATGTGAAAAACCTAGTTTGCTCCCAGCGCGCCGCCGCAGAATTCGCAGCGGCCGCTGCCATCGGGCGTAGTGGAGGCGCCGCAGAAGGGGCAGGTCACCGCCTGTTTGGGTGTTGCCGCTGCTACGACTTCTTCGCGAACGCGCTCGCGCACACCTGTAAGCAGTTCGCGGATTTCATTCGCCTGGCGCTCTGCCTCGTGGAATTCGAGGGAGTAGCGCTCTTCAATCTGATAGTCGTTCACCTTGAACGAAATCTCGTCGAAGTAGGGGGAGTTCACGTAGATGGTGACATACATGTCGTAATCAATGTCGTAACGCGGCGGATCGTAGCTTTCCTCTTCACCTTCGGCGTTTTCGCGCATAATTTCGGTGCGGGTTTCGCGTACTTCCGTGTCGCAGCCGGTGATCTGGGAAAAGTCAATCACATCGGGGTTTGCGTCGCGCCAGCGCGATGCGCGCGTGACAATAAAGCAACCAGCGTCTTCGTCGATGATTATCTTGGTGTTGCCGCCCAGCGTGCGTGTTGCGTTAAATGCGGCCACGCGCTCTTTGTTGGCCTCGCGGTAATCAAGCTGCTCGCGAATCTGCTCAACGGTGCTGCGCCTGCGATCGCTGAAGAAAGGAGAAAGTTTTGCCGCGCACTCCTTGCACAGGTTGCCGTCTTCAAGCTTTCTGTTTCCCAGCAAGCCGATTTCCGCGCCGCAAATATCGCAGTTCTTCTTCTCGAATATCTTTCCAAATAGTCCCATAGGGGTCTCCTTCCCGTTGTTGCTACCCGCTTTCACTGAGTATGATGCGCCCGTTGAACGGGAAAAGGAATGACCCTAAGGTCTTATCTGGAGCCGCGATATGCACCTTATGTCTCATTTATGGGAAAAAGAGAAGAAAAAATGGACAAAATGGCTCCAAAATGCAATACAAAGCGGCGACGCAAGCAAGAAAACGACGAAGATGCAGGGGCCGCAACAACGTTGTGTGCGTCTGCGAGCTGGAAGCGGCAATAAGTTATTTGCGGCGCAATGCCGCCGCCGATCGTCTGCGAACCGAAAAGCCCTTACGAGTGCATTTTCGGAACAATAAGCCCGCTGGAAACGGCGTGCACCGCCAGGCGCAAAATGTTATCGTAGCCGGTTTTCGCCAGAATTTCAGAGATGTGTCGCTTTACGGTGCCTTCCGAAAGGAACAGCTCATCTGATATCTCTTTGCGCGTTTTTGTCTCGCACACCATGCGCAGGATTTCGACTTCAACATCGGTGAGCGCAGCGGCGTCGGAAAAAACGCTTTCCTGCGCGCGCGGGAACGTGCAATAACCTTCCATGGTGGAGCGAATGATGCTCAAAAGCTCGCCTGTTCCCACGTTTTTATATACGAAGCTGTCCGCGCCTGCTTGGCGCGCCTGCTCGATGAACGTGATTTCCGGCATGCCCGTCATGATGATGACGCGCACGTCGGGCAGTGCTTCTTTGATGCGTTTAGCTGCAACAATGCCGCTTGAATCGTTTTCGGTGCACACATCAAGAAGGGCGCAGTTCGCGTTATGCTTCTCCACGGCCTCGAGCGCGTTTTCGGCGTCTCCTAAAGTGGCCGCTACTTGCATGTCGTGCTGCAGAGAAATGGTGGTTGCAAGGGAATCACGTAGCATCATTTGGTCTTCTACGATAACGATTCTGATCATAGCGACGTGCTCCTTTTTTTATGCTCGTGGTGTGCGCTGTCCATGATACCTGATTGTGCGGCGAGTGAGCGATTTGCACCGAGCGGTGCGCTTGCTTCAATGATAAACGGTTTGACCGAGATAACGCGCAGCGTTCCCTGAATTTCTTCCATGGCGGCGCGCATCAAGGGAAAGCCGCTGCCTTCGCGCATGTCCTCGCGGCCGTGTGCTCCATCGTTTTCAACGGTGAGTACCGCTTGCCCGCCTTTTTCCGAGAAGCGCACGATAACGCGTTTTGCACGCCCGTGTTTGGCGGCGTTGGTAGCGGCTTCACGGATGATTTTCACGAAAGCGCTGGCCACCAGGGGATTTTCGGGCAGCATTCCTTGTGTTTCAAGCGTGATGCCAATCAAGGAGAAAGCCGATTCCACAGAGGAAAGGTGCGCCACGCTTTCATCAACGGTGGGAATTTCTTCGGGCTCGGTCAAATCGTCGATGATGTGACTCAAGAGCTCGGTTATCTGTGCCAAGTGTTTTTCGTCCAGGTCGTCGTCTTCCAGATAGCGGTGAAGAATGGACAAGCGCTGCCCAATGGTGTCGTGCACGCGTGCTTTCATGTGCAGGATTGCTTCGTTATGTGCTACCTGAGCAACGTTGGAAATGGATTTCGTGAGCTCGGCATTTGATGTTTCAAGCAAATGGTTCGTGTAGGCAAGCTGGGTATTCAGCGCTTCTTGCTCGGTTACGTCAAGGGCCACCATGCGCCGGTATTCCTTCTTGCCCAAAACAACGCGATCGCGCACAAAAAGACGCGTTTCATCGGGGGAAATTTGCAAGCGGATACCTTCGGGAAGCAGTGCATCAAGGGGTGTTTCCCCTTTTTTGGCAATTTCTTCCAAGTCGTTCCACATGGTGCGCGTCTCGGTAAGGTCCGTTGCGAATCCCAGAGAGGTCAGGCATGAGCGCATGGTGTCGTTCATGAAAAGGATACGGCCGTCGTCACCCGCGCAGATGACGCCTTCGGGCAGGGTATTAACGGCACTCACCACCGAAAGATTCGTGACAGTTTGGGAGAACCCCTGCTTATCGGTTGCAAGTCCGCTGGTCACGCGGAAGAACATGTAGCTTGCGTCCACAATAAGCAAGTACACGCTTGCCTCGCCAAGCTGCGCGGTAAGGGGTGGCGTGCAAAGTGCTAGCAAAACGCACTCGATAACGCGACAGCATTTTCTGCCCCGATTTTCTTCTTTGGCGAACAGGTAGGCGGCAATCAGGGCGCCTGCTATGTTTACCCAGAGCAGCATTTCAATGGGAATCGTTATTGCTTTCAAGCGAAGGATTGCAATGCCATAGCCCGCTTGCAGGGAATTTGCCGTTGCCGCGCCCATGACCAGGTGGAAGAACAGCAGCAGCTCATAGCACGCGCGAATCCAGGTACCGCGGGTGTCGCGGCGGCACATGACCAGCACCGTATGGAGCGCCTGCCCCGCGCAGAGCAGGAAAAATATGACGACAAGCAGAATTGCGGTGGGGAGTTTCGCGCCGAATAGGAAGCTCATAGACGTTAGGCCTCCTGTCCGACTATCAGGTCAAGCGATGCGCTTGCTTTCGAAATGGAGAGCAAGAACTCATCGCCACGCGCGGTCAGGGTGTCGTGAAGCTCTTTGAGTGCTTCTTCGAAATGGGCGTTTAAAGCGCGATCTGCCTCAAGGGCGGCACGCATCTCCGCCTTGCCAGGCCCAGCGTCGCGCACAAAGAGCATGAGGATGGGAGACTGAGCCGCGAATGCCGCTGCCGCGAAATCATACAGGCAATCGTACAGAACGCTTACCGTTGTAGCGGGAAGGACTTGCGCCGTTTCAACAAGAGCAGCGCAATCGATATTGAGAGAGCGCAGGTCAGACGCTGTTTCGTTGAAAACCAGCTCTAGACGCTCGCGGTTGAAATCGGGGTCGCTCTTCTCGGCAAGAATCAGACCGCCCTTGCGCTTGCAGTAAGCCACCAGCAGCTTCACTTCCATCAGGCTCTCGCGGCGCGCCTCGCGTGAAGCCGTGTCGTTTTCCTGGGGAAGGTTGTCCAGCAGCTCTTTGATGCGTCGCGTTTTGCTTGAAAGCGACCGCTCGATTTCCTCGAAGAGCTCGCGGCTGCTTGCTTGCCGGTATAAGTTGCGTTTGACTTCGTGGTCGTGCGCGAGTATCGCGTTCGTGCGCCTGAGCGTTTCCTGCTGCTGGTACAGCTCCTCGCGCCGCTTATCAATGGCCGAAGTGTCCTCGGCCAGAAGCGCGCAGCCGCCCGTGATGGCGTAGAGCTTGTACACGGTCGAAGGCATGCGTGAAGTGCGATACAGCGTTGTGCCCGCGTGGGGGACGGTAACCGTTTTGAGCGCCTGTTTGACTTCGGGCTTCAAAGGAAGCGCGCAGTTGGTTTGCATCACCACATCGCGATTAAGAGACAGTATCTTCAAATCGAATGGCAACTTGGTGAAGAAGTACTCGTAGCGTCGATACGAAGGAAATATTCCCAGGTCAAGTGACAATTCGAGAGAAACTACAATCAACGTTGTGCAAACCAGGGCAATGTTTGTGGAGAAAAACGCCGTATTCCTGAGCACGTAGAGTGCGGTATAGGTGCCTCCGATGCCGACAATAACTAAAAGCGGCGCGAAGGCGCTGTGCAACTGACGACGTGCGGCGGGCACCGCCACCGCGAAAAAGCATAGGTATTGCGCGACCTGCAGCACGATGGCTACCCAATAAGCCCAGTTGTACGTGTAATGCCCGCTCCATTGGGGATCGGCGAAGTCAAATGCGAATGCGAAATGATGGAAGTTATTGGTAAGTATTACCAGCACGATTGCGGCATCTAAGGCAAAGGCGGCAATAAGCAGGTCGCGGCAAAGGGGCTTTCCGTCAATCGCTGCCGCGCGGCACGCGCTTGCCATGATCAGCGCGGGAATAAACTGCATAGGAATGTAGTACATATACCACAACACGGCAGAGATGCGATCGTGCTCAACAGGATAACGCACCAGAACAACAAGCAGCCAGAACAAAAGCAAGGCAGATATAAGGGTGATGTTTCGCTTGATTATGGCATCTGAACAGCGCAAATAGACGCTGAAACACCACGCAGTGACCGCAGCGCCCGAAAGAATCATCAGGCCCGATGTGTTCGAAGGACCCGTACCAATATAGCCATCGGGAAGCAGCGCCATTCCGGGAAGAAGCTCGGCGATTACAAGAATTGCCGCAAGAACGCAGGCCAGGCCAGCGCATATGGTGCGCGTTCGCCTTAGGGCGGATTGGTCTGCGGGCTGCCTGTTCACGTTGGAATCCGTTCTGCGCTGTGGGAGGCGTGGAGTTGCCTACCTGCCGGCTTTTGCTTCCGTTTCAGTATATCGTGAACAACCGCATGAAGTGGGGGTAAACGGTGGAAGATTTCATGCGCTGAAGAAAGAAAAAGCCCGGGGCATGGATGCCTCGGGCTTTGGTTCCAATTAACAGCGTTTCGCTTAACGGCGTTTTGAACCGGCTCGCTGAGTTTTGCTTACTCCGCTGTTGTTGCGGGAGTGGTGGGGCCAGCGGTTTGCGACGCATTCGCGTCCGCCGCCTTCGCAACGTTTGTGCGACCGAGCTCGGTCCACTCGGGCTCTTCATCGGGGATGGAGCCAGCTTTCTTCGTGAACAGCTCTTTCAGGCAGTTGTACGCAACGATAATGCCCAAAATCACAATCAGGATAGCGAATACCAGCTGCAGGCCTTTCGTGGCCAAAACGGTGAACGTAACGCCGGCGGAAAGCGCGGTCACGCAGCCAGCAATGCTCATGGCCAGCGACGTGAACGTGCAGACCAGCAGGAATGCAACGGGCACGTACAGCATCCAGCCCTTGCGGCCGGTGCATTTGCAGAACACGGCCAGGGTGATCATGGTCATGCCGCCCAGCAGCTGGTTAGAAGCGCCGAACAGCGGCCAGATGTTCAGGTAACCGCCGAATGCCAGCGCCAGACCCAAAATCAGGGTGAGCACGGTTGCCACGTACGTGTTCGTGAAGATCTTGCGGGCGCCCGTTTGGACTTCCTGCGTGCTTGCCAGAGCATCGTTCGTGTTGTAGAGCAGCTCCTGGAACGAGGTGCGAGCAATGCGGGCAACAGCATCAAGCGAGGTCAGAGCCAAACCGGCAACGCACATGGTCATGAAGACGGTGGCGAAAGTCTGGTCGAATCCCATGAGCGTCATGCCACGCGCAATGCCTGCCGCGAAAATCTGAAACGGGGTCGATGCTGCGCCGTTGTTCAGCGCGCCGGTGCCCGCTGTGTTCATGTCGCTGTACATAACGCCTGCGAACACAATAGCAAGAATAGCAACGAACGATTCCAAAATCATGGCGCCATATCCAACGGGGCGTGCGTGCGATTCGTTGGAAAGCTGCTTGGAAGATGTGTTCGAGGAAACCAAGCTGTGGAATCCGGAAAGCGCGCCGCATGCAACGGACACGAACAGCACGGGGAACAGGTAATTTCCCTTTGCAGCAAGTGCATCCATGGTTGCGGAGTCAACAAGCATCGGTGCGGTTATGGTCGCTTGGCCGTTTGCGCCCAAAACGAAGATGCCAACAAAAGCGCAGGCGATCATGATGAACATCAAGATGACGGTCAAGAAGTCGCGTGGCTGCTTGAGCGCTTGAATGGGAAGCGTCGAAGCCAGGAACAGGTACACCATGATAATGGCGAACCAGGCGTTCTGATCAAGATAGATAGGCACAGCACAGCCAATTGCGAACGAAACGGCAATCAGCACGAACGCAAGCAGGTACTGCTTTACGCCGGTAAGGCCGAACTTGCGATTGGCCCATCCGAACAGCACGGCAGCCACGGTCAGCACGATAGAGATGCTGCCTGCTGCACCGCCTGCGTACGATTTTGCGGTATCAAGCGCGCCGTCGGTCATCACAGCCGTAAACGTTCCGGCAACCATAGAAGTGAACGCCGCGATAACAATGATGCAAAACAGCCAGCAGAACAGCAGGAACAGGCGGCGGCCCGTTTTGCCAATGTACTTCTCAATGAGCTGTCCAAGGGATTTTCCGTTGTTCTTGATCGAGGCATACAGTGCGCCGAAATCGTGCACAGCGCCAAAGAAAATGCCGCCAACAAGAACCCACAGCACAACAGGAAGCCAACCGAACATCATTGCCACGATGGTACCCGTCACGGGGCCTGCACCGCAGATTGACGAGAATTGGTGAGCAAACACCGAGAAGCACGAAGAGGGCGAGAAGTCCTTTCCGTTTTCCATGCGAACTGCCGGGGTCAAGGCATCCTTGTCAATCCCCCACTTGTTCGCAACCCAACGTCCGTATGCAACGTATCCCACCAGCAGGATAGCGGCGCACACCAAGACGACCACAACGCTATTCATTTGTTCAACATCTCCTTACATTTTGTGTCGTAGCGTTTTTCGGTGGCAAACTCTAGTCCTTTGCTGGGAGATGTCAACACATATCGTTGGGTGATTTCCTGATATTCAGGGCTTTTTGAGGCAGTTTTTACCAGGTTGAAACATTTTCGACAGCGCTTGTTGCGGTAGGATGTGACGGTTTACGGGCTGATGGCCGCGCGCTGATTTGATGGCGGTTTTTGGTGGTGGGTTCAGATTCGAGTTCAGGCCCAGGTTCAGGTCCGGGTTTGGATTCGGGTTCGGGTTTGCGGTCGAATTATCAGTGTGTCCGTTGTTTTGCCCATGCAATTGCGATGAAAGGGAGTATCCTGCTGTGAAATGGTATTTTACGTATGCGTTGGGACGCATCTACCTATTTCGCAATCGGGAAAGGGGCACGCTATGGAATGCAAGAAACTTACCGATAAAGAATATTCCGAATGGATGGCGTTGAGCAATGCGGAGTATGCAGATTCTCCGCTGCACGATGTTCTTGATGAAGAATCGTTTTATGTGATTTCCGCTATTTGCGGTGCTGCGGCAACCGATGATTTTGAGTGGATGCTGGACATAATCAACAATCACTTGGAGGTTGTTGCGCAAGCAAGCAGCAACGATGTCTTCCGCAGTTTGCTCAAGCGCGCTTATGAGCATGCGGTTGCGTGCGGCGATGCGGGGTCGTGCTGCAATCTTGCGAATATGTATCACGATACTGATAATGCAGGAACCGAAGAGGATTATGAGACTGCGCGCGAGTTGTATGAGCTGGGCGCCGATCGCGGCGATGATCAAAGCTCCGTCAATTTGGGCTATCTTTATTACTACGGGCGCGGAATGGCACCTGACTACTTGCGTGCGTACGAATGTTTTGCGCGTGCGGCTCTGCTGACCGACAACCCCGAGGGTTATTGGAAGCTGGGTGACTTATATGCAAGTGGCAAGGGTGTCCCAAAGAGTCAGCGAACAGCGTGGAACATGTATTCTCGGGCATATCATGCGGCAGGCGAGTCGCCCCTTGCGGCACGTGCGGCGCACCACTTGGCCGATTATTTGATGACCGGCATCGATGGCTTCTTGCAGCCCGATCCCGATAAGGCGCTTCGACTCTATAACGAGGCGGAACTTGGCTATTACCGGCTTATCGAGGACGGCCTTTCGTATTACGGCCGCCAGCTTGATCAGGTTATCGAAGGGCAGAAGAAGGCGCGTGCTGCTTCGCAAGAGCTGCATCATTGCGTCCGCGCGCAGTAGTTTTTTGGCTGGCAAACGCGATAGCGATGCGGCTCATGCTCATAAATATGGCATCTATCGCGACTCCGAAAAACGCAACATGCTTATAAGTATGGGCTACACTCCGCTTTGCATAACAAGCATTCAGCTGGATAGTCCTTCCGATTTGGCTTTGGCTGCCGATGCTATTCGGCGCGCACTGGGAAAAAGAAGACGTCCTGTGCCGAAAGATTACGATGAGCGGGTAGCGGCGCTTAGAAAAGAGCTGGGGCTTCCTTGGTTTGAGGGGCAAAAGACGTTTTAGCGTCTTTTGGGGTTTTGCGGCACTATTTTTGATGCTTTGCCCGCTTTCCTTCCTGCTTTTCTCTTCGGCTGGGATTCTGTTGTGCAGGGCATGTGTTAAAAATTGACAAGTTTCCGAAGCTTTTGGAACGAAACTAGCTTACAAGCCGATTGCGTGCCAAACGTTGGTGTCGCAAGCTGCTTTTGAGAAAGAAGTGGTCATCGCCTAGAATCGCATTTTGCGGAATGACCGATTCACGAGAAAGGAAATGACCACCATGGACACTTTACAGGAAAACGAGCTGAATCACCCGAGCGGCTCACTTCCAGCACGCGGGCCATGAGCTTCACGGGGAAGGAGACCCTCTCCTCCAGCATGAGCCGGTAGCGGGCGGCTACCCCTGCTCCCTGGCGAAGAAGGCCGCGGCTTTTTTAGGAACGCGTTCTCCATCTCGAGCTCGCGGATGCGCTTCTTGGTCTCGCGCAGCTCGCGCCCGCCGGCGTCGGGGCCGGGTTCGCCGGAGATCTCGCGGCGCCGCTTGGCGACCCACTTGTCGACGGTCTTGGGGCTGAGCCCCAGCTCCTTGCAGCAGGCCGCGGTGGTTTTGACGCTTACGGCGTAGTTGCGTAGAACTTGGCCCCTTTGGACTAAATTTTGCGTGATGCTTCAACGTAAAAAGCTGTATGAGAAAAACAAGGGACGCAGCGATCAATACTGCGTCCCTTGCATGTTTGTTTATGCTCGCGGCTGAAACAAGGATTTCAATTATCGGTGCATACGGCATTTTGTCGGACGCTTGCTTGCAGATGCCTTGCGGCGATGTTTTCCAAGTGCTGCCGTTGCATGCGTTGCGTAGGTGCCATGTTCTACGCGCGCGCGATTGTGCAAGCAGTGCGAAGCAGCAGTGAACGCCATGGCCGCTAGCAAGGTTAGCAAAATGGAGAGAACTACGAACCCGGCATCTCCTGTGGCGGGCATCGATTGCTTCGATTCCTGATCGGCGTTTTTCCCAACATTGCTGCTGCTGTCGTTGCCGTTAGAAGCATTGTCGCCATTGTTGTTATCGTCGGTATCAGGAGTGGTGCCGACAGACCCTTCCCCTTTGTTTGAGTCATCCTTGCCAGGGTTGTTGCCTTCGCTGGGCTTATCGCCTTGACCGGGCTTGTCGTTGTCGTCCTCGCCAGGGCCAACAACGGGGTCTTTCGGGTCGTCTTTTCCCGTTCCATCCGCTACGATGGGAATCGCTTCCGAAACGTAGTCGCGCCACATCGATTGCTTATCCTGGCGAATAGGATCGGGTAAGCGCAACTTGATGACCAGGTAATTTCCTTCCGTGAGGTGTACGCTGTCTTTAAATGTCATGGTAAGGTCGCCACGAGTAGGGTCGTTGCGCGTATCATTTTTATAATGTGCCACAACGGGAACGCCTTCCAGATCCTCATCGGTGTAGCCCGAAGCTACCAGGTCGGGCGTTATCTCGTAAACCGAAACAACGCAGAAGTACTCTGCTCCAAGCTCTTCGTAACCTTCACCATACAGAGATTTCACGCTTACCGATGGATCGGAAACATGGATGGAGCTTTGTCCGAAGCTCACCGAGGGAGTCTCAACTGCCCACGCGGGCTTTTCGCCTACAACCAGCGAGTTTGAAGTCGCACTTAATTCATTTGCCTTTACCACGGCGCAAACTTTGCAGCCAGCGCGTAATGTCCCGGAAAGCGATACGTCAAACGTTCCGGAGTTTGAAAGGGAAGTGGAAATCCTGCCGGTTGAAATCATTTCAGCGGTAGCAGCGTCGAACGTTTCCCCTTCGTATTGGTAGATGTCGTACGATGCATTCTTCGCGTATTTGTCGGCACTCCAAGAAAGGGTCAAATACAAGTCGCCTTCAGTGAACATCACGTCGGCGGGTTTGATGGATGCCGTGGGGGCAACGGCATCATGGGTTACTGCCATGGGTTCAGAAACAGCATAGATAGTGTTACCGTAGTCGGTTGCCAGAAATGCCACGATATAGTTGCGTTTCAAACCAGAGATTGACACCACGTTTTCGCCACGAACCGGGTTGTCGATGCTGCCAATGGAGTTGCGCGAACCCCAGGTGGTGTTATCAGCTTCGTCGAATTGGCGCAGGCTGATGTGAGCGTCGCTCGGGATATCGCAATTAATCATGACTCGCACGGTTTTGTCGTCTTTGTCAACAGGCCCGAGAATCATCACACTGCTTTCCGCAGTTTCGCTTGCAACAGTAATAGGGGAGGATTGAGCCTTCAATTCGCCGGCAAGCAGCATGAACGCAACTACGCGTTGGCCAGCAGAAAGCGTTTTGCCCGAAAGGCTTATCTGCTGCGTGCCTGCAGTAGCGGAAAGGCTCGCCAGGAAGGTACCGTTTTGTGTCGCGATGGTTTCATCAGCGCTGTATGCTTTTATCAGGACGATGGCGCCTTCGGGTGGGTTTGCCACCGTAACATTAAAGGAAGTGTCACCTGCGGTAAGCGCGCCGGGAATCTCAACCGTCGGGTTCATGACGATTGGCGGCGCGGTTTTAGTAACCAAAACGGAGTCATCGGGCTTGTTCGCCGCGTAATCGTAGCTTGCTGGAATCGGGTTCGGCGCCAAATCGCCCGAATACTGGGTGGTGTACACCAGCGCCCGCACGCGTTTTCCCTCTTGGAGCGGTTCGGAAAGCGTTATTTCCTTACCGGAAAACGCTTCGTAGGCATCCATGGTGAAAAGGCGTACCTGACTGGTTTCCTCGTAATCGTAGGTGTCGGGAGTAACAGAAGCGTCATATTCCACCACAGATACGTGAATCTGTAGCCCCGTTGTGGTGTTTTTCGTGTCGCGCGCTAGCTGGAACAGGCGCTCATCGCCCGTAAGGCTGATATGCATTGCCGTTGCGCCTACGGGAAGTTCTGCCTCATCAATGGTGGCATCGGGGAAGATGTAATCTTCAAATCCGCTGCCATCGTCTTTCACGATATCGAAACGTGCGCTGGGTTTGACAATCGGCCAGGCATCCTCGCTGGTGGTATCGGCGAATTGCAGATACGCGATAATCGCATAGGCGGTGGGGTCGCCGAGTGCGGAGAATACGGTGTCGTTAAACTCAACGTCTACCGTATCGCTGCTCTTCACACCGTATTTAGTGAACAGGCGCTTGCCGAAGCGGTTGATGTCATCGGAGTCAACGTAATCAGATCCGAAAGACAGCGTGCGCGGCCATGCTATCACGGAAAGCGTTGCTGAGGGCACTGCTTCATGCAAGGTGATTGCCGCCGTGGCTGTACGATCGGTTGCAAGGAACTTACCGGCGGCTTCACCTGCAGTGTTTGGCGTGGTCAGCGTAACGTATGATTTGTTGAGCAGGTCGGAGCGCTTTACTTCGGTGGGTTGGCTGGGTTCGGTTGAGCCCGCTTCAGTTACTGACACGGGGGAAGAAGCGGCAAGCTTGCGAACGTTGATGTCGTCATCGTAATCGTAGATGAATGCCACAATTTGCTGGTCTTTCACTGTGGCAGTTTTCAGCGTTATTGTTGATTGCCCCGTTGCAGGGTTTGCCTTGTTGTAAATGACGGTGTCGTCTTCATAGGGCACATAAGATGGTCTAAATGTTGTCGTGTTTGCGCTGAACGCGCGAATCATCAGGTATTTCCCCACGGTGTTGCCTGAAATATTCACGGTAACTTCAGTGTCGCCGGCATGGATTTCTCCCACGAGGGTAACCGAGGGTTCTTCTGCGTTTGCTTGCAGTGCAATGC
>CAKUDT010000002.1 GCA_934645125.1 uncultured Eggerthellaceae bacterium | reverse complement strand
GCTCAAGAAGATGGATCGTTTCGATGCGCAGCTCATCGTTTCCTGGATTGGCAAGAACCTCGAGGGATGCAACGATCCGCGCGTCCACGGAAAAGGCCTGACTGCCAACAGGTCGGGTGAATGGCGATACCGCGTGGGCAGCTATCGCATCCTTTGCGTCATCCAAGACGACGTACTTGTGATCGAGATATTCTCGATTGGCCATCGCAGCACCGTATATAGGCAGTAGCCCTAATCGCTGCAGCTCGATCCGATCTCGCGAGCTGGCATGGACGCCCGGCTGATACCTCTTCAAAACGCTGCTTAACGACGCTTGCGATTCTTGGAGCGGCGGGCACGAGAAGAACGCACTGACGGAATCGGGCGGTTGCTCCAGGGCGTGGTTTCCGCAGAATTCTATCCAGCGGTTCACCCGAAGTTGCGTATCTTCGTTTTTTCGAGGAACAGTTCACATGTTGCATTTTCACTCAATGAAAAACGTGAAACTGTGCGAATCTACATGGGCGCAATTGTCAATTGGGAAACGATTGTGATGCAATGGATTGGAGCACCGGGGGAAGAAGGAATCACGCGCCGGACGGAGAAGAAGTCTACCACGCGCTCTGCGGCGCGAAGGTCAATATCGGGCGTCATGCGCTCGCTGCTTTATTGCCACGAATAATCGAAGTCGTCGGTATCGTCTTGCCACGGGCTGATTTGCGAGGGCGCGCCCACAAGCGACTTGCCTTCCTTGTGGACGGCGTACCACAGGTCGAGTGCTTCGCGCACCACTTTGCTTGCGCTTTCTTCGGGAGCCGATGCGGCAATTTCATCGAGCCATTCTTTTTGCTTCGTTTCAATGGTCACGCTTATATTTACGGTAGACCCCTTCGCAAAACTGCGGGGTCTGCCGCGCTTCTTTTTCTGATCCTGCTCTTTTGTTGTTTGCTCGGCCGGTGCTTGTCCGTGCTCGGGTTGCGCGTTTGCGAATTGCATGCGCTCGGCTTGCTCTTGCCCTTCCTGGGCGCGTCCTAACGACCCCGTTTCCATGGATTCCAGCATAAGAATACCTCTATCTTTTCTTTTGGGGGCGTGATATGGTACGAATGGTACCTTGAATTAAGTATTAAAAAATACGAATTAAATAAAAAACTAAAAAATACCTGATTGAGCCCTTTTCCGGCACGGTTATTTTGCATGATAGTCAGAGTCGAAGGAGGGATTCTCAGTGCAAACCATCCCGCAGAAAAATACTCAACAAAAAATCGTTTTGCGATGCAAGCCGCAAAACTTTGATCAGTGGGCGGCCGCGCTTTCTTTTTACAGCGTTTCGCTTTGTGCGCCGGAGCGTCCTCTTGAAAAAGAACTTGCGCAGGCGGCATTGGATCAAACCGATCTGTTCGTGATTGTCGATGACGTGCAATCCTCAGACGAATCTTTGGTCAATTCGTTGCGCACGTACTTGGAAACCGATCAGCGCGCGACAACGCGTATGCGCATTGCGTTCGTGGCCGATCGTCGGCGCGAACTCCCTTCTTCTCTCTTCCGCATTTTGGCGAACTACGACATTTACGACATTATTGTTCCGCCGAAAGATAATCTGCTTGATTTCAATCCTTACGTCGAAGTCGCTCAAGTTCTGTCGCGGCCTAAGAGTTACAGCGAAATTGTGCCCTACCTTGCGGGCGAAATCGTGAACCCGAAGCTTGTTGGCTTAACATCCGCCGAAGCGCTGCGTGAACGCACGCGTGCTCAGGTGCGCATTGCGGTGGCGCAAATCGATCAACGTCGCGGTGGTTCAACGCATACGTCGCTTTTGTTCGCGCGCGTGCTGGTTCTTCTGGGATACAAGGTGGCGCTTTTCATTGACGACCGCACATGGAAAAACATGCGGCGCTGCTATCCGCGTGCGCGGTGCAATGTGGAAAACGGCATGATGACGCTTGCAGGCGTTGATTTCTATCGCAACGAAGGATTTGCGGGCGCGAACGGATACGACTACGTTTTGGCGGATTTCGGGTGTGCGCGCTGGATTGATCTGGAGCCCGCCCAGCGTGCCCAAACGCTGGGCGAGAGTTTTCGCTCGGCATCGCTTGCAGTGCTCACATCGGTGGTGTCCCCGTGGGGCGATCACGCATCGTTCGAGCGCGTGCTGAAAATCTGGCAAAAGAAGGGCGAACTGCAGAATTTAGGTGGCGTGAAATTCGCGTTTTTCGGCATTTCGCACGACGCCGTCTATGAAAACTGGCAGGAGGCGGCGCAGCGCTTGAACCCCAAGGCGGAGCTTTACCGTATTCCGTATTTGCCCGACCCCTTGCACTACGAGGCAAAAGAGCATCACTGCCCTGAATTGATTGACATTCTATCGCCTATTTTGCGTGCGAAAGATCGGTAAGTTGGGCTTTCGCAGGTTGGCCGATAGGAGCATTGAGGGGTTGCGATGATGTTTTCGCAGGAACAGATGGAGGAATGGGAAGCGCGCGCGGTGCCGCTTGATGAGCGCGGCGAAAGCGAGGCGTATTTTCCGCTGTGGGGCATTGTCGATGTAGACGATTACCTGCAGAAAAGCGATGCCTCGCGTGCTGAACAGCAACGGGCGGTGGCACTGAAGGGCGCTGGTGCCGAAGACGAGATTAGGGCATCGGACGCGTGTGCGGAAAGTGCAGCGGGCGCTGCGGCGGGTGGTGCAGCCGCAGCGGCAGGTGTTGCGGCGGCGGCGCGACCCTCGGCGGGCGCGCGTGTTGCGTGGGGCGCGTGGTTCTGGGTGAAGCGTGTGGTAATTGCGCTGGTGGTATGCGTTGTTGGTTCGATGCTGGTGACCATGGCGCTGAACCCTGCCATGACGTTTTTCGATGCGGCAAACGCTTTGTTTGGCGGCATTACGGGTTTGATTGAGAAGGTGCTCGGATAGCTTGGGTTTCAAACGGTTGATGTGTGCGTGGAGGTGCGTGTGTTGACCGAGAGGGTTTGAGGATAGGGGTTTATGGTGGGCGTTTTCAAGAAAAGGGGAAGCTTTGCAACGCGCGTTGTTGCAGCGGCTCTGGCGGCAGTGCTTTGCGTCTCGTCCGTTCCGTGCGCTGCGTTCGCGCAAGTGGTGAACGATGCCAACGCGCAGAGTGCTTTGGGCGCGGCTTCGCAGGAGGCGCGTGTGGCGGAAGATGCTGGGGAAGGCACTGGTACTGCTGGTGCCGATTCCGAGGTTGGTGCCGGGGAAGGGGCTGGCGCTGCTGGTATCGGTGCAGGGTCGAACGGTGAAGCAGCGGCTGGCGTTGCATCCGGTGGCGCGGACGAGTGCGACGCGGACACGAGCAATGCTTCCGCCTTCGCAGCGTCGGCGGAGCGGCAGTCGCTAAGCAACGGGGACGCGGGTGCGAGTACAAATGAGATTCAGGACTTTGCGACGCAGGAGCTTGAAGCGCGGACAAATGCTGCCGCGCAATTCCGCGACGATCGCATTGCTCTTGCGTCTGCGAGCTACGATTATTCCGGAATAGCGCATTGCTGGTTCCGCAACGACAGTCCAACCGACTACGTATTCACCGTTGAAATCGACGGTGTGTCGTACGAAGCGTATTGCTTGGATCCCGCTTTGCCTGCTCCGGCGAATGGTTGGTATACGTTCTATGCCACGTGGGACGATGACGAAAAAGCATACGATATCGTGCTGGATACCAAAGATGCCGAAGTTCATTGGAGCCAGGTTGACATAGGTCTAGGATGCCAAAGCGTGGGCGGTTTCCGTATCTATGCAAAAGGCGATTTCACGCTGACGAAGTCCAGCTCGAACCTGGAAGTGTCGGGAATCTATAACGTTGCTGGTGCGGTTTATGGCTTGTACTGGTATTACGTTGATGCGCAGGCGGGAAACGAGCCCGATTATCGTTTGGTGATTGGCGACGATGGCTCGAGTGATACGCTTACGGGTCTTACACCCGATGAACGCTGGTATGTGCGTGAGCTTGAGGCGCCTACGGGTTTCGCGCTTGATCCGACGATTTATACGGTACCCATTCGTCCGAATCAGGATAATTCTTATCATGTGACAGATGAGCCCGTTATGGACCCTAATGGCGTTTTGCTCAAGAAAGTGACGGCGGATGGCCAAGAGTATTTAGGTGAACACCTGTCCTTGGCAATGGCAGAATACCAGTTTGATTATTATGCGGGATATTATGACACCGTCGAACAGGCTCGTGCATCGGGCGCACCTACGCGCAGCTGGGTGATGAGGACAAATGAAAATGGGTATACGGGCGTAATATATGCCGACGATGCTTTTACTCATGATGGAATTAAATATAGCTATCTTGTAAGCGGAGAGGTTTATCGTTCAGAATCTGGATTGCCGAGCATGCCTCTTGGTACCCTTGTTGTTCACGAGTCGGTGCCTCCTTACGGATACTCGATTTCTCCTAAATGGTTTATTGCACAGCTGAAGCCAGCCGATAACAAGTTCGGTTACGAGTGGACGTATGCAGATGATTTCGTAGACGGCAACGTTGCGCTTGATAAAGAGCCCGTCGATGTCGGCTCCCTCACCGTTCTCAAAAAGAGCAAGAATCCTGAACTTACCGCAGGAATCAATAGCTATTCGTTGGCGGGTGCTCGCTTCGATATCTACGAAAACGCTGACTGCCAGGGCGATTCTAAATATACGCTGGTCACGAAAGAGGATGGCACGACCGACACCATCGAAAAGTTAGCTCCTGGATCCCGCTTGTACATTAAAGAAGCGATTCCGCCCCAGGGTTTCAAAGAGTCTTCAAATGTGTACGAAGTCGTTATCAAGCCAGGAAAAGTTTCGGTAACTACGGTCGTCGTCGAGAACGTGCCCGTCTATGCGGCTCCTTCTGTTTCTCTTACCAAGAAAGACAGCATGGGCAATCAGGGGTTTAAAGGTGACGCAACGCTCGCAGGAGCGGAATACACGTTTGTATTTTATGCAGGCAAGAACTCGGCGCAGGGAACGCCCGATGCCACATGGGTTGGCATGACGGACGGAGAGGGAAGAACTTCGCTTGACCAGGCAACGCTCGTATCGGGTTCGGAATGGCTGATTGAAGGTCAGTGCGTGCTGCCGCTTGGCTTTCTAACGGTAGAGGAAACGAAGGCGCCGCAAGGCTACCAGAAATCTGGGGAAGTTTTTTCTGCGCAGGTCGTTTACGATGAGCAAACACGCACGGCGAAATGGATAAAAGGCGATGCGCTCTCGGACGACGCTGATTTTCGCGACGCTGTTGAATTCGAAGCGGCTGAAGATATCAAGCTGTTCGGCATAAGCGTCTATAAGAAAATTCAGGGCGCGCAAACGGGGATTTCCCCCGAAGGCATTCAATTCCAAATTGTGTATAAGCCCACGGGCGAAGTGGTGAAAACGCTCACGATTGGCGCAGATGGCACGGCAGCAACGGGCGAACGCGCCCTGCCGTGCGGTAGTTACGAGGTGCGTGAAGTTGAAGAAAGCGTTCCAACGGGCTTGCAGCCGTATAGCGCCACGTCGAAAACGGGGAGTAATGTTATCGCTGTGATTGACGTTCCCGATGATGGCGATTTTCCCTTGTATCAAGTGATCAAAACAGAGTGCACCGATTACACGAGCGACATACCACGCGGCGAAAAGAAAGATCATGCGACGGGGCAGTCAATTGCCGGTACGGAATTCACGCTTTATCGCTATACAGGAGCCGTGGTAGTTGACGATGGCGTCGTTGATGCTGTTGCTGCTGATTTTGATTCATATCAGGATTATTGGGGGCGGCTGGAAACAGTGTTGACTGATGCACATGGCAAATTTGACTTCAGCGCTCAATCATATGGTGTCTACATGATGGTTGAGACAAATCCCGAATGGCATTACTTGAGCGCATCGGAAGGTGAATATGATGGCGCAAGCAAGGATCCTCTTGCTACGGCGCGTGTGTTCGTTATCGACAAGAACCATCCCTGCGAAATGCAGCTTTGGGAGGACATTGCTATCCAGCTTGAATGCACCGTTGATAAATCGACGATTTCCGTGACGTCATCGGGGCTTGTTTCCAAAGAGAATTCCGATGCGGAAGATATCGTTTCGAATGTTGGCGTTGAGGAATATCGTTACGATGTGGCGTTTGACAGCGGGAATACCAATACGTACGCCGATGAATATTGGATGATTGACCAACTAAATATGGTTTGTGCACCGTTTGATCTTCGTGTGAATACGATTGTGCTGCCTACAGTTGAAAATGATTCGCTTCCTACGGTTGCGCTTTTGATTAAGACGAATAAAAGCGCTGGTGAATCATGGATTCCTGCGGTTGAAATTGAATGCCACGAATCAACGCTGTGCGATGGTTCTTCTCGGTTCAACGGAGCGGGTTGGCGATTCGTGGGAACATATTCCTCGGATGCACCCACGATGATTTCCGTGGAGAGCTTGGGGCTGGCTCAAGACGAATATCTTACGGGCTTGTGCTTGTACTACGGTGCCGTTGAAAAAGGCTTTTCAACGCTGAGTCCCTTGTCGTATATGGTAGTCGCAACGCATGAGCTAGTCGAAGGCGTTGTGGTTCCCAACACGGCGACAAGCCATATTACGCGCAATTGGGCGCAGCGCAACGGTTCGGTGAATGGGTTGTCTGATGATGACGCCGATAGCGTTGCTACCACGGTTTTAGGTACGTTTGAACAACATTTTGATCGCGGGTACTCGCCGACTTCGAGCGGGCGGTTAGGCTCGTGGAGGCCGACATTGCCTCGAACAGGGGACGCAATGTTGTCGTTCGGATTTTTAGCGCTTGTTGGTGCGTTGACATGCACTGCTGCGGGCGTGTATATTTTCGCAAGGAATCGACGCATGCGCGTTCAGCTTGCAGGGAAGGGGTCTGCTGTGGGTAAGTCTGCTGGTAAGATGATGGGAATTGTTGTCGCGCTTCTTCTGGTGGCGCTTCCCCTGGCAGGCTGCTCATGCAGCAGGCAGGGCGCCGAGTCCGCTTCCTCGGATGCGTCAGCGGTTGCCTCGGCGAGCGGAGCCGCCGCATCTTCCGCTTCGGCTTCCTCCGATGCCGCGGCTAGCGTTTCTTCCGATGACGTTGATGCTGTGGAAGGTGAGCAAGAGGGCGATGGTTCTTCTGCTGAAGCGTCTTTTTCGGGTGGTTCTTCCTTGTCGAGCCAAGGCGGCGGATCCGACTACTCTTGGAGCGCGCCTTCTTCCGCTCCCTCGGGTGGATCTTCCGGTGACGATTCCGGTTCGAGTGCGCCCTCATCGCAGCCCGCTGCGCACGAGCATTCATGGGAATGGGTCCCGCAGTGGGTGGACGTCGTTCACCGCGAGGCGTACGACGAGCCGGTGTACCGTTGGGCGATATGGTGCTACAAGTGTGATGTTGAGGTTGCAAAGTCTCACAATGAAGAGATGCTTCTGAAAGGTGAGACGGGTCACACCCTTACTGAGCTGAAGGTTCTCGACCACTATGAGCACGTTGAGGCCGAAACCCATCAGGAAGATCACGGTTATTACCGCTGCTCCACTTGCGGCGAGACGTACTAGCAAGGGGGCAATCATGGCGCAACTCATCTCAACCCGCGGCGCGCATGCCGCGGGTGGCGCCGCAGCGCGCGTTGTCGCCGTTGCGACCGCAGCTGTCATCGCTGCTTCCTGGCTGGGCCTTCCGACTCCTCCCCGCGCTGAAGCTACCAGTGCGCCCGTCGTGACGCAAACGCGTACCGTTACGTGGCTCTCCACCGACGAACAGCCCGAATTCGTGGAGGAATTCGATCAGGATGAACTGACGTTTTCCCTGGTTGGCACGGAAATCGAGCAGCTCGAATCGCAGTTCGGTACTGTGCCGGCGCAACGTTCCGTGACCGTGTCGTGCGAGCCCGCTGATCTGGATGCGGCGTGCAACTCGTTTGCGCAGGCGCTCGATGTGGACCAGGACGGCTATGCGGGTTCCATCCCGTTGGTGCAGGTGGCGGCTGCGCCTGTGTACGCGCAGCGCTCGTGGGAGGTAAACGAGCTGCGCGATTTCGCGGGGCTGCCCAGCAACGACGCCATCCAGATTGCCGCCGAGCTTGCGTTCAGCAACCCCGAAACAGGAAACGACCTGGTTCTTCGCTTGGCATCGCTGTCGTGGTCTATCGATGCGCGCGATGCGAATGGGCTCCCGTCATCGTATACGGCCCATGCGCTGTACCGCGGCGCCGATACCGCATCGGTGCTTGACCACTACGACGTGACGGCGTTTTACGAGGGCGACGTACAGGCAACCGAGCCGGTCATCGCGTACCAGGCCACGCTGAGCTATCGCGCGCCTGCTGCCGAAGCCCCAGGTGGCGCGGATGATTCCGACGAGCTGCCCTTTGCGGCCATCGCAGCGGCTGCCGCTGCCGTTGCTGCAGCTGTAGCGGCGTTCGGCGTGTTCTTCTGGCGTCGGCGCCGCGACGTGCGCGTATGCCGCGTGGAGGGTTCTGCATGCGAAGGTGTTTCTGCAGGTCGGGAATGCGAAGGCGATTCCGGCACTCCGAGCGGTTGCAAGCAGGACGACCAGGGCGGCCAGGGAAGCAACGCTGCGCGCGAAACGCTCAAGGTGATCGCCCGCGTCTCCTCGAAGCGCGCGAAGGACGGCGCGCTTGTTGTGGAACTTCCGTCGCGCTTGGATGTGGCGGCTCAGCGCTACGCTTTGATGCTGGCGCCTCATAAGGCGGACGGCGGCGTTCTGAACGTCGTGCAGTGCGGCCGCCTTGTTGCTGCCACGCGCGCCGATAGCATCGTGTATTTGTAGGCGAAACCTCGGGGCGCACGCCCGTCTTGTGCGCCCCGATGCTCGCGCAATCTCGCGATTGCGGAAGCGTTCCCTCGCTCTTTATCAACACGGCTTCTAACTGGGAAAACGCACTTTTTCAAGGGAATTCTTGTTTATAAATCGCATTTTCAAGGGAATCGAGGCGGCAAGCGCTCAACACACGCACTGCGGACGCCATCGCAGCGCGCGTGCTTGCCGCTACGACTGCCGCCGCTGTTACTGCTTGCGTTGGACGTCGAAGGAAGCAGCATTCTTTGCCCCATGATAAAAACGACCCACTTTTCTGTGGGTTTGCTGAAGTTAACTTTTTCGCGACCTGGGGAAACGCTCGTTTTTCGCGTGGCTTCGCGCGAAAAAGCACCGAAAAGTACCCCGTTTTTATCATCGGGGCTTCGCCCCTTTCGTCCCAGCCTTTCGTCCCAGCCCTTCGTCTCGCACCCCCTTCGCCGCCTTCCGCCGCCCTTGTCGCATTGCGGCTACAACAAATTGACAAAAACGCTCCTAAAACACTGCAACAAATTGACAAATTGCAACAAATTGACAAAAATAGCCTCAAAACCGTGCAACAAATTGACAAGGAGTTGCTGTGCTTAAACGAAAAGCTCTTGCGCAAATGGAAAGCTGGTTTGCGAACCGTACTCATCAAGCTCTTTTGGTGACGGGCGCGCGACAGGTGGGTAAGACCTATTTGATTCGTGAATTTGCACGAACCCACTGGGAAAATGTTGCCGAAATCAATTTCTATGAGAACAGCGAGGCAAAAGAGGCCGTATCGTCGGCTAAAAACGCGCGCGAGCTGTTTCTGCGTCTAAGCGCGTATTCGCCATGCCCCCTTTCTCCTGGTAAAACGGTTATCTTTTTGGATGAAATTCAGGAGGTCAAAGAAGTTGCTACTGCTATCAAGTTCCTCATGGAGAGGGGCGACTTTGATTACATCCTGTCTGGTTCGATGCTGGGAGTCGAACTGAAGAGCATCAAGTCTAATCCAGTGGGTTTCATGAGCACTCTTGTTATGTATCCTTTAGATTTTGAGGAGTTTTGCTGGGCAAATGGCGTGAACGATGACGTGCTTGAAGAGGCGCGAATCGCTTTTCATGAGAAGCGACCTGTTGACCCTTTCGTTGACGGAAGACTATCCGATCTTCTGCATCGCTACTTAATTTGCGGTGGTATGCCCGATGCTGTTGTGGCGTTTTCCGGCACGGACAACATCAGTGCAACCCGATTGGTCCACGAAGCGATTGCTACCCAATATCGCAACGATATCTCGAAGTATGCGGGCGATCGCGTTCTTGTTGTAAAGCGTATATTCGACCTTATGCCGTCTGAGATTTCTAAGCAGAACAAGCGCTTTGTGGTGAAAGACATTAGCGGCGACTCTCATGTGGACCGTTACGTGAATGATTTTCTTTGGCTTTCCGATGCTAACGTTGCGCTGCCAACTTACAACGTTACGGAGCCCCGTTATCCCTTGCGAACATCTTTAGAATCAAAAAAGTTCAAGCTGTTTTTGTCGGATGTGGGCCTGCTGACCTATCTTTGCGGAATGGATGTGGTGCGAAGCCTGGCTTCCGATCGTGTTGATATCAATTATGGGGCGATTTACGAAAACTTTGTTGCGCAAGAGCTTGCAAGCCACGGTCATGATTTGCTTTATTTCAGCAACAGGGCGCAAGGAGAGCTCGATTTTCTGATCCAGAAACAAAATCGCGTTATTCCTATAGAGGTCAAATCGGGAAAAGATTATCGTAGGCACAGCGCTCTCGACAACGCTCTTAAGACTTCCAACTGGGGTATTGAAGAGGCAATTGTCCTGCATGAAGGAAACGTCGAGCGAGGGTTGGGCATCGACTACCTTCCTGCCTATATGGTCATGTTCTTATAGATTTGTTTTCCGGCTTGCAAGGAAGGGGTCTGCTGTGGGTGAATCGGCTGGTAAGATGATGGGAATTGTCGTCGCGCATCTTCTGATAGCGCTCCCCCTTGCAGGATGCTCATGCAGCCGTTCGGGTGCCGAGTCCGTCTCGTCGGATGCATCGGCGGTTGCTTTGTCGAGCGGTGCTGCCGCGTCTTTCGCGTCGGCTTCGTCCGATGCAGCGGCTAGTGCTTATTCCGTTGACGTTGACGCCGGGGAAGGTGGGCAAGAGGGCGATGGTTCTTCTGCGGAAGTGTCCTCTTCCGCTCCCACGGTTGGCTCTTCCGGCGGCGATTTCGGTTCGGATGCACCTGAACCCCAGCCCGCCGCCCATGAGCATTCGTGGGAGTGGGTCCCGCAGTGGGTGGACGTCGTCCACCGCGAAGCGTACGACAAGCCGGTGTACCGCTGGGCGACGTGGTGCCATAAGTGCGGCTGCGAGGTTAGCGACAGCCACGGGAAGGACATGATTCTTCAGGGCGAGAAGGGCCATACCCTCACCGACAAGCAGGTCCTCGACCATTACGAGCACGTTGAGGCCGAGACCCACCAGGAAGACCGCGGCTACTACCGCTGCTCCACCTGCGGCGAAACGTACTAGCAAGGGGACTCTGATTCTGCGCCTATTTCAAAAGGAAAGCCATATAGTACGGCAGCGTCAATCGTCCGTTGGCTTCCCCTACGTTGTAATCGCCCAGCTTTATGCAAATCGTTGGTCCGTAGCGATCGGGATTTTTCGCGATTGTGTCGGCTGATTTTGTGCGCCCCGTGGTCGCCTTGACTTCCACAAGCGCAATTTGATTGTCGATTCTGGTTACGAAGTCTATTTCAAGTCCGCTGTCCTTGTGGAAATAATAAAGAGGGCGTCCCATTTTTGAAAAGGCGTCGGCCACAATATTTTCGTAAACCGCTCCTTTGTATATGCCCAGGTTGCCCATAAGAATATCGCCTGCGCTGCCTTCTTCAAGCATTGCCACAAACAAACCCGAGTCCTGAAGATAGAGCTTGAAAATGTTTTCTATGGCGTTTCCCTCAAGGGGTGATTGGGGGAGTTCCAGGTTATGGCAGCGCACGGCTAGCCCTGCATCGCATAGCCACTGAATTGCCGCCTGGTATGTTTCTGAGCGCCCCCCTTTTTCTAGCTTCGAGTATTGGAACTTTTTGTTCTCTTTGGCCAGTTGACCGGGAATCGAATCGAAAACGCGATTAATTCGTGCTAGCAAGACGAGGTCCGTTGCTTCTCTTTCGCTCGAATCAAGATGTTTACCGAAATCATTCCGGTATTCTTCGATAAGATCAAGTTGTTCTTGGCGCACGGCGCCCATATCGTTTGTTTCGAGAAATTCTTGCACGACGGCAGGAAGACCACCGACGCAGATGTATTCTCTGAAGTATCGCATCAGACTTTGATGCACTGCTTCGCGCACTGGTTCGCGTTTCTCGTAGCAAGACTTTAGGTAGTCTATAATCTTTGGACTCACTCCTTTTGCCCAAAGAAATTCCTCGAAATCCATGGAATGCATGTACACAATGCGTTCGAATCCCGTGGGGACACCCTTGCTTTGCTTGCGGTTGTATCCTCTGATTCCTAGAAGGGATCCTGTGCATATCACATGGTATCGCCCGTCTTCTACGAACGCTTTTATGCTCGCTCGTGCGTTTGCACACTCTTGCACTTCATCGAAGATGATTAATGTATCACCAGGTACAAATTGAGTTCCCGGCATAATTGCAGAAAGATCCATCGTCAACCGATCGACAATCAAATCGTCGTCGAATACGGCTTTCGCTGAGTTGTTGTTTTTGAAGTTGACATAGACTTCGTTGCCGTAGTTCTGGCGAGCGAATTCACGCACAATAAAGGTTTTTCCTATTTGTCGAAGACCCTTGATCACTAAGGCTTTTCGATTGCAGATTCCGCTTTGCTTCCAATGAATCAGGGTGTCCATTATTTTGCGTTCAAACATTGCTTCCTCTTTGCTATTTGCGATGGCGTTTAACTGGGGAATTACACTTTTTCAAGGGAATTATTTCATGTATATTACACTTTTTCAAGGGAACTCGTGTTTATAGAACGCACTTTTTCAAGGGAATCAACATTCATAAATCGCACTTTTCCAAGGGAATCGAGGCGGCAAGCGCGCAGCGCGCACGCTGCGGACGCCATCGTAGCACGCGTGCTTGCCGCTACGACTGCCGCCGCTGTTGCTGCTTACGTTAGACGTCGAAAGAAGCGCCTCTTCCTTCGACGTCATGATAAAAACGACTCACTTTTCTGTGGGTTTGTTGCGGCTGCAAACAGCGCCTTCACCTGCGGATTTTACGCTGTGCGCCTTATCGTAACGGCTTTGGCATCGCGACCGCCATTTCCCCTGATGCGATATGGAATCATGCCCCAAGGAATTGTCTCCACGGCCTAAAAAAACTATAATTTCACCGTTCGTGGTAGGACAGTGGTATTCCTGTGCCCAAAGACGGGGAAACTCGGCGGAATTTCGAGTGGGGCCTTATCCGAGATGAGACCTCAAACGAAGTTCCTCCCCAGATTTCGATCAAGGCGTTCGATGCGCTTTTGACCAGGGAATACAGGCGGTTGGACCACGAATCATGACTTGTGTCTTTGCGGTTCGCTAAAGCGCAGCGCATCCGGGGGCTTCGCTCACTTGAGCGGTTGCCTTGAGATGCGGCTCGTCAAAGCATCGTGCACCGAGGCGCCTCAAGTGCCAAAGTGCCGCGCCAAAGCGCAGTGCGTCTTCGAGTTCTGCTTGTCAGAATCGGTCAATCAGCCCGATTCGTCGAAGCAGGATGCCCAAAGCGCCGCGCTCAACGCGTGCCCGCAAAGATGGACAAGGGAATCAGGTGAAACTCCTGAACGGCACCCGCCGCTGTAAGCGCGGAGCCGGGCACTTCAAAGGCGAAAGCCGGCCACTGGGGCAACCTGGGAAGGCGGAGTGCGCGGCGTGAAGGCAAGCAAGCATGGGCGTACGCTTGCGGGCTTTCGAACGCGCAAGTCAGAAGACCTACAAGGCATGGCGCAAATCCGCACGTCAAAGGCGGATTTCTCCACGGGAAAACGGGCCGTGATGGAAGATGTCCATCACGGTTTTTCTTTTGGGGAAAAGCGACGTGGCGGATAAGGCCAAGGAAAAAGAAAGGAACAAAATGAAGAAGAAGCTCTTCAGAAAGGACAGTCCGCTTACCAAGGTAACGGCTGCTGTTCTTTCGGTTACGCTTGCATTCGGCATGACGCCTGCCGTTGCACTTGCGCAACCTGCCGCTGAACCCGAAAGCGGCATTACGGCACTGAGCGACAGCGATGTCGCCGCAGCAAAGGCTCTCATCGCGGCACTGCCCACGGCTCCGCAGGTCACGGCAGCGGAAAAGGGTACGTACGACAGCCAGATTACGGCTGCGGTCAATGCCTTCAACGCTCTCGATGAAGCCGACCAGCAAGTTCTTGATACCACTGTTGCAGACAACAGCACCTACACCTATGGTCGCATTCTGGAGTGCGCCGAGTGGGCAATGAAGGCAATCGCCGATTGCGACAACAGCACCACGCTTGCAGATAACACGTATACCGAAACCACCACCCCTGCGCTGTCTTCCGAGTACAGCAAGGGTAAGTCCACTTCAAGCCGCCAGCGCCCGTGGAGCATCACCGACGTCACCGTTGTTGGCGGCAAGGCTACAGGCACGGTAACGGTTGAAAGCACGACCTACGACTACATCTACATGGGCGGCGTGAAGATTGAGAACTCCGCACCCAGCGGCAGCAACTCGGTCTTCAAGAACGTGCCGATCGATCTGAACAGCACGCAGTATCTGAGCGCTCATTCGACCTCCATGGGTACCGAGATTGTGTTCTCGATCACCAACACCATCGATGAGACTTCGGCAGCGCCCGAGACCGTTGTAACCGAGATTGCCACCGAGAACATCACGAACGCCACGGGTATGTTCAAGGTTGTTTCTGCGTCCATCGAGACCACGGGCGACAAAGTGAATTTGCGCTTTGCTTTGAGCGGCACCGGCTACGGTGACCTGTTCATGGGCACGTTCGATCAGTGCATGGCTGCTGAGTCTACCATCGAAAGCCAGCTGATTCACTACACCATGAACGAAGCCGGCATGTACGAGTTCGTTGTTCCTGTTGAAGCAGGCGAAAATACCTACGCCGTTGCTGCTTTGAGCGTGCGCAACTACACCGCTTACAAGGACGGCACCAAGGCGTTCTGGCAGTGCGTGTACCCTCGCATGTTCAAGCTTGACACCGATGCGGAAACGCTGTGGACGGGCGACTACGAAGGCCAGGCTGCGCTGACCACTTCCGTGACGGGCAAGGCTCCGGCGGTGACCGCAGCAACGCTGGACACCGTTGGTGGTCCTCAGTCTAACGGCTACTCCGAAACGGCAATCATCACCACCGATGCAACGGCCGCTTATCTGGGCACCGCTGAGGCAGCTTCGCTGGCAACCGAGGGCATCATCGAAGCTGCCAGCGGCACGCTTTCTCTGCCTATCGTTGATGGCAACCGTGGTGGCCTTCAGTCCTACGACGGCACGTTCACGGAAGCAATTGCGTTCCGTCAGGCCGATGACACCTGGATTGACACGACCGTCACGCTGAACAAGAACAACATGACGCTTACCATCGCAGGCGCTGCTGTTCCCACCGAGCCCCCCGCAACGGCAACTGTGAGCTACTCTGCACAGACGGCCGGTGCTTACTTGGCTGCTCCCGCTACGGATAAGGAAGTATCCGGTGATCTGGCAGAATCTTATGGCTACGCGGACTCCATCGCTCCTTCCGAGGGCGTTTCCGCAGCTGACGTTATGGTTTCTGCTGCCATTGACGTGTTCGGCGAAGCCTTCACTACCGAGACTGCCAAGACCATGTTAGATTGGGCGGACTCCGGTTGGGTGAAGACGTACTTCGGTACCGATGCTTCCAATGGCTTCTTCGTGAACCATGCGTCTCCGAACGATGGCACTGAGTCTTCTTTCGGCGGCTACAATGGCACCCTGATCACCACCACGAAGGTCAACAGCGGTGACTTCGTTGAGTTCTACACCTATCAGTCCGATTCTTATGCCGACAAGTACACGTACGTCGAAGCCCCTGCTCAGATTGTTGCGGGCACTTCCTTTGAAGTGACGGTGACGGGTGTTTCCGCCATGAACGGCTATATGTACAAGGACGGCGCTGCCATGAAGGCTGCTGCCACCGCTATGGAAGGCGTCAAGCTGGCCACGGTGGATGCAACGACTGGTGCGGTGACCGAACTTGAAGGTGTCACCACGAACGCTGAAGGCAAGGCAACGGTGACCCTGCCCGAAGGCGGCGATTACTACCTGACCGCATGCGGCACCGACAGCACGGACACGCCTGTTATCATGAACCCCACGAAGGTGAGCGTTCTGGGCGGCACGTACAACATTACTGCCAGCATCAACAAGGACAGCGACCACACGCCGTTTACCATGTGCAAGGTGTCCGATGCTGCGCTGTTCATTGACAACGGCACGATGAAGGTTCGCTTCAAGACCTCTTCCGCCAGCTACATGGGCATCTTCATGGGTGTTGTGGCTGACGCAACGCTTGATAAGACCATCATGGGCGAGAAGACCTCCGACGGTTTCTACCAGTTCGAGATTCCCGTGACCGCCGACATGCTGACCGCTCCTACGCCGGTCACGCTGTTGAAGAAGGACGGCAAAACGTTCTACAAGTCCACGAAGTACGCCCTTGAACTGTCCTTGACCGACATGTCCAAGCTGGAAGGCGCAAGCCCCGCTGCTCAGGCGGTTATCGATACCATCGCCCAGCTGCCTGAGACCGTGACTTACGCTGACGGTGCGACCATTCGTGCCGCTCGCTCTGGTTACGATGCCTTGATGGACTTCCGCAAGGCTGAAGTTACCAACTATGACAAGCTGGTTGCTGCTGAAGAATCCTACAATCAGCTGCCCATCATCTGGCCTGCTCTGCCGAGTGGCTATGATGTTCTGAACGGCAACGCTATGGTAGACGACCCCTACTTCATGGTTGCTTACAACGATAATCAGTCCAACATCTTCGTTCGCCTGTATGTTGACAGCCGCAACTACAACCGTGCGTTCAAGATGGCGGCAAGCGAAGTGACTGCCGAGACCACCGGCGGTACGCTGACCTCTGTTGCCGATTCCGATGCTGGCTACATTAGCTTTAGCGCCAAGGAAGTTCAGTTGGGCAAGACGTATCATTACACGTTGGCGAAGATTACCGATGGCGAGCTGAAGGCAACGAAGGAAATCTCCTTCACGCTGCCGAGCTTCCGCGGCTACAAGGCACTTGCCGCTGGCACGTATGAGATGGCTTTGCAGTCTGATCTTGACGCGCTGAACGGCGTTGCTGCTACCGTTGCTTCCGATGGCACCGCTATGACGGCTACGGTTACGCCGAAGACCGCCATTACCAAGGCATTTGCTGGCACGGCTGAAGCCGCTGCCGCTGCGACAGAAGGCTTCATTGAGCCGAACGAGCAGGGCGCTCTTGTTCTGCCGATCGCTCAGGCTGACATTCCCACCGCTCTTGCCGTGTTCGATGGCACGAAGTGGACCGATCAGCGCATTCAGATTATCGCTGACGAGGCAACCCAGAATGTCATCAACGCTATCCAGAACATTTATCGCGAGGGCGTTGACGAAAACGGCAAGGCTCTGACGCGTGACGCATACTGGGACATCTATCCTGCTGACCGCGATGCCGTTAACGCAGCCAACGCTGCATACCAGACCTTGACCGATGCTCAGAAGCTTGTTATTGGCCAGTCCAACGAAAGCGAACTGCTGCATGCCGTAGCTATGTTCAAGGCTGCCGACTCCGTTTCTGCTGAGATCGCTGCTTTGCCGGCAACGGTTGCCGACATTAAGACGCAAGACGATGTGAATGCAATCAAGGCGGTCAAGGATCATTATGACACCTGCGGTTCGAACATCTTCGACTGGTATCCCGATGGCCAGACCCAGGGTATTCAGGCACGTTACGTGCAGAAGCTGATCCCCACCGCTGACAAGGAGAAGTTGGCAACGCTCTACGATGCTTTGCAGAATAAGCTTGCTCTTGTGGCTTCCGCTGAAACCGTAAAGCCGGGCGAAACCGTGACGGTTAACATTGTTGCTTCCGCTCCGCTTACGCTGAGCTGTGCGCAGTTCAAGATTGCTGCGAGCGAGAATCTGAAGTTGACGTCCATTACTCAGGGCGCTGGCTTGAACCTGACTGCCGCTACCGAAGGTGCTGCGAACGGCTCGTTTGAGGCAACCATCGACAATGGTGTAGTTACGTTCTACGGCAACACCGCTGTTCCTACCGAGGGCATTGTTGTTGCGACCGCAACGTTTGAGGCCCTGACCGAAGGCGATGCGGCTGTTTCCGTGAGCGACGCGGTGTTTGGCACTTCGGGCAACACGATGGACATCGAGGACATCGTAATCCCCGATCCCGCAAAGATTTCCGTTGCTTACGCGGGTGATTTCAAGGTGTCCGAGGCTTCCTTCGTTGAGGCTTCTGACATCAAGATGATCACGTTTGTGGGCGACGTTGCCGAAGGCCAGGTTGCAACCATGAAGGGTGCTCCCATGTTCAAGCTGGGCGACTCCTTTGTGGCGCTCGCAACTGCCGATGAAGCTGCTGCTTTGACGCGCGGCGACTTCGCCGTTGTTGAGGGCGACGCCCAGGTTGTTGCTGCTGATGGCGACGTGAACATGAACGGCAAAGTGAATATCGTGGACGCTCAGCTTGCCTACGATATCGCACGTGCTGTGTACACCGACTTCAGCGCTGTTTCCATGGAAGGCTTCCTGAAGGCCGACGTGAACGGCGATGCGTCCGTTGACGCAGTTGACGCGTTTGCTATCCAGCACTTCGCGTTGGTTGGTACGTTTAGCGAGTAATCGATTCCTCGCTTGTTGCGGTGCCCGCATGCGGTAAGCTAGTGGGCACCGCATTTTTGCATTGAAAGTCGAATGCGCAGGTGGCGCGGCTGCGCCGTGTAATTAGTGCAGTCGCGTACACTGCCTGCGAATCGCCCTGCGTAAGCGTGTGGCGAAAGGGAAAGGATGTATGTTTTGGCACGTTCAGCGAACAAATTGATTGCGGCATTGGCAAGCGCTGCTATGGCGGCTTCCCTGTGCCCGGTTTCTGCTGCTTTTGCTCAAGACGCAACCGAGTTGTCGGGAGCACCGGCTGCGATGCATGAGGCGCTTGATGGCGCGGTCGTGCTCGAAGCCGATGCTGTCACGACGGCAAAATCCCTGATTAACGCACTGCCTGACGCTCCGAAGATTACGGCGGCCGCTGCTGGTACGTATGATGCGCAAATCGCCGAGGCTACGGCGGCATATGATGCCTTGCCCGAAGCGGATCAAAAAGCGCTTGACGCCGAAACATGCTTGACGTCGAATCAGCCGTACGGCCGCGTGTTGGAATGTGCGCAGTGGGCGCTTAAGGCCATGCGCGGCGTGGATGCTTCAACTACGCTTGGAGCGGGCACGTACAGCGCCAGCACCACTCCGGCGTTGTCATCGGAATACAGCAAAGGAAAGTCCACGTCGGCGCGCCAGCGTCCTTGGAGCATAAAGGACGTCACGGTTGTTGATGGCAAAGCGTACGGAACGGTAACGGTGCAAAGCGATACGTATACTTACATCTATATGGCAGGTCAAAAGTTCGAGAACACGGCGGGAAAAAACCAGCATTCCACGTTTGAAAACGTGCCGATTGACCTGAACAGCACGCAGTATCTCACGGCATACTCAACGTCTATGCAGACCGAGATTGTGTTCTCGATTACTACGACCATTGATGAGTCCGCAACAGGTGGTGGCACGGGCGGTAGCACGGGCGGCGGAGAAACCCCTGGTGGCGGCTCTGGTGAAGGCGGCGGTGGCGGAACCGAGAACCCCGGTGGCGGCTCGGGCAGCGGTGAGCAAGAAGTCGTAACGCCCGCGCAGGTGGCGAAGCTGATTGAGGCGCTGCCAAGTGACCCGTATAAAATCACCATTGCAGATGTCTGCCAGATTCATGATGCCCAAGTAGCCTACGAATCCTTGACCGATCAACAAAAGGCGCAAGTAGATGTTATTCCGCTGCCGAGTGGTTACACATGTCAGCGTACTTTGGAAGTTGCCGTTTGGGCTGTTCAGAGTCTTGCCATTATGGATAATTCTACGACTCTTGCCGATGGCGTGTATTACTTGAAGCAAGGCGATATGAAATCCGATATGGGTATTTCTGTGTCGTACCGTAATTACTATTGGTCTGTAATGAAGATTGTTGTGTCGAACGGAAAAGCAACGGCAACGCTGAAGCGCAGCGGTGGAAATACGCCGATTGCGTCCGTTTACTTCGAGGGGCGCGTTCTTGATGCGAACCAAGATGGAACATTCACGATTCCTATCGCGCTTAACACCGACATGTATTTCTCTACGAAGCCGCGTGTTGATTCAACGACGGATTCCACGGTTGGTCTAATCTACCACTTGAACACAACGTTTGATGTTGCAAATGCGAAGCCTGACGCAACTATCGAAGAAGACGCGAATGGCGGCGGCGGCAACACGGGCGGTTCAGGCGACAATAATTCCAATAGCGAATCAACTGGTGCAACGACGGGTCCCGTTAACACTACGGGCAACGTTGGCACGGTTGGCAATGGCAATGCGCTGGGTTTGACTTCGGGCTCTAACAACAAGAAGGCAAGCGCTAAGGCCGCTGCAGCCGATAGTGATTCTGGTGCGGCTGCGACCAGCGCAAATGCAGCATCGGGTGCGCGTTCGGGCAGTGCTGCGGGCGACGCGGGTACGGATGCAGACACGGCAACAATTCCGCCGCTGGCGGTTGGCGGCAGTTTTGCCGGCGTGGCGCTTGCGGGTGGTGCTGGCTTCTTCGCCCTGTTCAGGAAGCGTGAGCAGCACTAGCATGAAACGCATGAAACGGTTTACCTCCAACAAATTTGTTGACAAATTACCCCACCTTTTGTCAACAATTCGCCGCGCTGTTTCACTGGCGGTCTCGTCGTCGGCGCTCTCGATTTGCGCGACGTTTCTTGGCGTTACGCTCGCGCTGTCCCTAACGGCGGTGCCTGCACAGGCGTGGGCGAAATACACCGACGTAAGCACGCAATATCCGGCCGCGCAGGATTTGACCGAAGTTGCGCGCGACGGTTTAGCTTCTATTGGAAAGAGCATTTACCCTGTGGTTGTCCAGGCGGGCGACATCGTGGATGGCACGTACGTTGTGCCTGCATATACATCTTCGCGCATGTGCAATTTCTACGCGTCGCTGGCCGATGCCACGGCGAAAAGCAATCCGAACCAGGTGGTTTTGAACGTGTCGGGAGGCGTGGTCACTGCAACGTTTTATATGTCGGGCGCGTATACCGCGTTGTATTTCGGCACGGCAGAGCAGGCGGCGGCAATTGCCCCCGAAGACGGCCTAACCCCTTCGCCTTCTTACTTCACGGACGGCAGCGATTCGTACGATACGGGCCACGGTCCTTTTACGGTGCAGCTGGCTTCGCTGAATACGTCGTTCCAGTTCGCGGTATATAACGGCGGCACGAAAGGCACGGCGGGCGGCGTGTGGTACAACCGCTTGGGTTCGGTTATTATCACGAACGATTTTGCGGAAGCGCACGTCATGGGCGTGTCGCCCGATCCCACGCCGAGCCCCGACCCTGATCCAGATCCCGACCCTGATTCTGGCAGCGGCGGTACGGGCACGAGCGGCTCGGGAAACGATGGGTCGAATAACAACAACGCATCGGGTGACGAAGAGCAAAACGAGCAACAGCAAACCTCCGAAGAGCAGCAGTCCAACCAAGAAGGCGAAGGCGGCGACCAGCAGGAAAGCACGGCTGGTTCGGTAATGCGCGGAAAGCGCATTACTATCGTGAGCGCCGATGACGAGAAGGGCAGCAACTCTCAGACGGTACTCGATGGTGATTTGCTTTCGCTTGAAGGCTTAACCCCTGCGCAGGTGGCTGCTCTTTCTGGCGCACTTGCAGTTTTGGCAGGTGCGGTCGCATTCATTGTGCGCTTTATCCTGCAGAAACGCGGCGGCCCCTTGTTGGAAGGTCGTCCGCCCTTGGAAGACCAGCCACCCTCGAGCGACTAACCGCTGGCATCCCAATGCGGCGCTGCGGTTGCTGAACGTTTGAACGACGACCGACGACCGTCTGGTGTCCTACTGATGAAACAACGATTCGCATGCAATGCAATAACGCGAATCGAACTGGCTTGAAAGGATATGTTCCATGCTTGTCAAATTGATGCACACTATTTCTAGTGCACTGCATGACCCCGTAATTGTGCTGCTTATTGCGCTGACCGTGCTGGTGGTGGCGCTGCTGGGCATGCTTATTGCGGAATTTTTCACCGAGCGTCGCTACTTCAAGCTGTCGCTCCCCGTTTTGATCGACGATCTTTCCACAACCGATAATCCGGAAGCGGCCATCAGCGAAAGCGCGCTGCTGTGGCGTCAGAAGAAACGCCTGCTGGAACTTTTGAAGCACCCTCAGGCAAGCGACGCCGCGCGCGAAAGCCTGGCGGTGAACATTGTCGCGCAGGAGCAAACGCTCTATGACAAGCGCGTGAAGGTGACCGACCTTATTGCGAAGGTTTCCCCCATGTTGGGCCTAATGGGAACGTTGATTCCGCTGGGTCCTGGCATTGCGGCGCTGGAAGAAGGCGCGTTGGACATTTTGTCGAAGAGCCTGCTCACCGCATTCGATACCACGGTTTTGGGCTTGGTTGTTGCCGCGGTGGCGCTGCTGATTTCGACCATTCGCAAGGGTTGGTACGTGCAGTACATGGCGGCGTTTGAAGCTGCGTGCGAGTGCGTGCTGGAAAAAGCGAACGAACAGGCGGCTTGCTGTTCTGCCGATGATGTTACTTGTGCGATTTCTCGTGTTGTTGCTTACGAAACCGCAGGTGAGAGCCGTGCTTAGGCGTCATCACAGCATTTCGCTGAATCGCGTAGGTGCAACATCAAGCAACATGGGTATTGGCGGTAACGATGTTGATCCCAATTCATCGCTTACGAACATCGCCGACTGCATGCTCGTGCTTATGCTGGGGTTTCTGATTGCGCTTGTGGCGCGCTACAACATTGATTTGGTGCCCCAAGAAGATAAAGTGACGGGCGTTGAAGTGAACATGGATGCCGATGGCGATGGCGTGATTGACGAGAATTACACGAACGCCGGCAACGTGTATTACGATTCAGCCACGGGTAACTATTACCTGGTAGAAGAGTAGTTTTAGCGCGTTACGGCGGCAGTGCGGATGCGCACCGTGGCGTGGATGTTCGGTGTACGGCGGCGCGGCGGGGCTGCACTGCCCAGCGGGTAAGGCCGCTGCATGAGTGGTAAAACGGCAACGAAGTAAGGAAAAACCATCGCTCGAAGACTCTCAGAAGAAACGTGTACGGCGCAGCTTTTTGTGGCTGCTCCTTTCGCGCGCCTTGCTGGTGTGCTCGCGGCGGTTGCGGTTGCTTTCGTGATGGCGATTTCTGCTCTTGTTGCGCCGGTGTCTTCTGCCTATGCGGATGAATCCCCGGACACGCGTGTGTTCACGCAGCGGATAGTAACAGCGCAACCGGTGTTCACGGTGGGGCGGCAAACAACAATTGACGTGCGTTTGACCTGCGATAACTTTGCGGAATATCCCATGTATGCGTATGCGTCCACCATTTGCGTTGACACGAACGTTCTGCGCATCGATGCCGTTCAAACGCGTAAAGGTGTGGATGCCTTCGTTAAAGATCATGCTTTCACTGACGACAAGCAGGGCTGGTCCGATGTGGTGATCAACTTCCTGTCGCGCAAGCTATCAGGCGAAACATGGCAACAGAGCGAAACGGTGGTCACGCTTGTAGTCACGCCGGTGGCAGCGGGAGAGGCGAGTGTTTACGCAGGTCGCGTGAATATCTCCAATAAAACGGGCATGTCGCATATGCCGTGCGCGCTGGTCAACCTTGTCGCGCCAATCAGCGAGCCGCTGCCGCTCTCCATCGAAAGCTCTCCGTATTCCCCTGCAAGCAGCTTCGCTTTAGTTGCTTATACCGAAACTGTCCCTGAAGGGTTCGTGCCTTGCTTTGCGGGCGGTCCGTTCGCTTGGGATGGAAATCGCTTTGTCGCGCTTGTTGATGCAGCAACGTTATCCCAGCTCAAAAGCACGGATTTCACCCTGGAAGAGCGCGTGCCAACAGACATTGTGCGCGGCGATGCGAATGGCAACGGAACCGTGAACATCATCGACGCTCAAATTGCCTACGATGTAGCACGTGGCATCTTCGACGACTTCTCCACATTGCCCATGCTGGGCTGGCTTTCTTGCGACATGAACGGCGATGGGCACGTGGATGCTGCCGATGCTTTCGCCATTCAGGCGGCAGCCCTGTCGAATTAGCGTGGGGAAATCCTGATAATCGTTTCTGTTGTTTTGCCCGTGCTATACTGTCACGGTGTTTTTTTGCGCGAACTATCAGCGTTTATGACCTAAAGGGAAGGACCTGCGGAATGAAACAAATACAGAGACGGTTGCGCTCGCGCAAGGCGTTAGTCGCGGCGGCGTTGGTTGCGGTCTGCTGTATTTCGGTTGCAGGGACCGCGTGCACATCGAACGCGGCATCAAGCGAAGCTGCATCGAGTGCATCGAGCGCTTCGAGCGCGGCGGAAACGCCGAGCACCATCGAGCGTGTTGCAGGTAGTGCATCGGTCGATACCGCCGTGAGCAGTTCCCAGGCGGCCTTTCCCCAGGGAAGCGAATACGTCGTTCTTGCGCGCGATGACGACTACAAGGATTCCATGAGTGCTACGGGTCTTGCAGGTGCCTATGATGCTCCCATTCTGCTTACAAATCGAACGGCAATGTCGGCGCAAACGCTCAAGGAAATTGATCGCTTGGGTGCAAAGACGGTCTTCCTTATTGGAGGAAGCGGTGCTGTCTCCCCTGATGTCGAAGGTGTTTTGACCGAAGCGGGCGTTAAGGTGCAGCGTGTTTTCGGCAATGACGCAAGCGATACCTCGGTGGCGTGCGCCAAGATGATTGAAGCGAAAGATGGCGGTCGGAACAAGCAAGACACGGCCATTGTGGCAACGTCCATTGATTTTGCCGATGCGCTTTCCGTTTCTTCCTACGCCTATAAATACCATGCTCCGATTTTCATTGTGACCAGCAAAGATTCGTCCGATGGCGACCGCGTTCTGCGCGCTGATGCGCACACCATGATTGATGCTTACGAAAGCGTGCTTGTTCCTGGCGGCCCGGGCGCGCTGCCAACGTCTTCTGTCGAGGACATTTGGGAAGATAAAGTGACGCGCATTTTCGGTTTGACCGGCTACGATACTTCAGTTGCGGTTGCTAAGAAGATGATGGCCGATGGCCTTCTGAAGGGTTCGGCCGTTGGCGTTGCAAACGGCACGGCGGATGCGAAGGGCGTTGATGCCTTGACCGCTTCTGCGCTCTTGGCGAAAAACGATGCTCCTTTGGTTTTGGTCGAAGGCACCACGAGCACAGTTGCCGCAAACGCCTTCATCGGAGATAACAGCAAGACGTTCAATAAAGCGCTCGTTTTCGGTGGCGCAGCCGTTTGCCCTGATAGTCTGATAAGCGAGATTGACAAGGCGCTGCGTGGTGTGGTGCATTACGTGGCGGTTATTGGTTCGGATTATTGGACGTCTTCCAAGACGAAGCTCCATCTTCAGGGTTCCGACCTTATGATGCTGATGCGCGTTGATACCGAAACGGCCGCGGTCTCGTTCTTGAGCGTGCCGCGCGATACGTATTACGTGCAGAAGGGCGATGATTTCCAGCCGAATTATCCGGGCCAGACGTGCTCTAACTGCTCCGGTAAAACGTGGTATAAGGCGAACTACGCCTTCCATTATGGCTATTATCAGGCAAAAAGCGATGGTGCCGATCATGCTCAGGCAACGAATGCCGGTGCCGTGAAGGTGTGCGAGGCCATAAGCGAGATTACGCAAGTCGGTGTTACCGATTACGTTGTGTGCGACCTGATGACGTTCCAGAAGATCATCGACCTGATTGGCGGTTTGCAGATTGACTTGCCGTACGACATCGATTACTTCTTCTACGATAAATCTCATGAAGATGTTCACTTGGACGCCGGCGAGCAAACGCTGGACGGCTTCAACTCGATGGTTGCTGCGCGCAGCCGCGTTTCGTATCGCGAATATGGACTGGATGAGGATGCCACGCGTCAGGTGGTAGATCGTCAGATGTTCGGCAACTTGATCAAGGCGGCACTCAACTCCGACAAGATTGGCATGGGCAGCACGGGCGATCTGCTGAACAAGCTGGTATCGAGCGGCCTTGTTGAGACGAACATCAGCAGTGCCGAGATTACCGAATGGGGCAACGCGCTGCAGGCGAACAAGAGCAACTTGGTTATGCAGAGCGCAAGCGGGCCCTATGAGGTGAACCGTTATCAGCTGCCCGAGCTGGGGTCTGATAAAGAAGGAAGCGTTCAAACGCTGGTCGATTACGATCAGGCCGCTTATCTGGCTATCGCTCAGGAATTCTGCTCGGGAGCGCCTATGGAGAGCGCGTTCGACGCGAAAACGTGGAATTAGCGTTTGGTGCTTGGTTGGTTACGGGAAGTGCTCAGGAGTAGTTGATGCGGGATTCGCAGCATAATCACAATGCCTACCAGGGGAAACACGCTCGCATGGTGCCTAGTGGCGCTTGCAGTGAGCAAGCCGCCGAGGCTGCTAGTGCCGAATGCGCCGGGGCCTCGGATGCCGCATGCGCGGGGGTTGCTGGCGCTGAGCGCATCGGGGCCGCGGGTTCTGCGTGCGCGGGGGTTGCAGAACCTGAGCACGTTGGGGACGCAGATGCGCCGCGTACACCGCGTCATGCCAATATCCCGCCCAGTGGCGGGCAGCGGCAGATTCAAGGTACGAGTCCTAAATGCAAGCGTCGAAAAGCTCCCTTTGTCATTTTGGGCGTGTTGCTTGCGATTATTCTTGCTTTCGGTGGTGCCGTTGCTCTTTATGCAGGCAGTTTGTCGGGCATCCTTTCCTACAAGGGCGATTCCGAGCAGCTGAATGGCGTTCTTACGAAAGCGAAAGCGGGTGAACCCTTCTATATTCTGGCTATTGGCTCCGATGAATGGGAAGACAATGGCGCTCGAAGCGATGCCATGGTTCTTGTGCGCGTTGATGTGAAAACGCCCACTATTATCATGGTATCCGTTCCACGCGATACGCCGTATCAAATTGATGATCGCACGGTAAAGCTGAATCAGGTGTTTTCCGAGCAAGGCGAAGCCGCTTGCATTCAAGCGGTATCGCAGCTTACCGGCGTTAACATTTCTCACTTCGTCAAAGTGGGCTTTGACCAGCTCGAAGAGGTTGTAGACACCCTGGGTGGCGTTGAAGTTGACGTCCCCTACTCATTCGATTACCAGGTTTACACCCACGACAGGCCGACCGTTCATGTGGATGCTGGAAAGAATGTTCTTGACGGCGAGCAGGCGGTTGCACTCGCACGCATGCGCACGGCTTATTCCTACCAGGGTATTACGCAAGATGCCATTCGCCAGGCAAACGTCCGCGCGCTTATGGTGGGCATCATCAAGCAGGTTTTGACGAAGCCTTCCCTTGAAATGCTGGGACAAATCCGCACGCTTGCTTCTATGGTTGAGACCGATGTTTCGCTTGTTGACCTGGCCTCATGGGCTTTGAAAATCGCTGGCAGCGGAAGCGTTACGGTATATTCCTGCACGGGGCCAACCGAGGGCAGCCTTGATGCCAGCACGGGTCTATGGCTTACCGAAGAAGCTCCTGAGCAATGGGAAAAGATTATGGCCGAAGTCGATGCCGGAAGAGACCCTTCCCTGGTTATGGAGCGCACCGAAACCACCGATGGCGCAGCTCAAGTGGGCACTTCCCAGGTAATCGAACTCGGTAAGTAGCGCGGAGCAGCCTAATTGGCGTCCGCGCCACCAATGGCATCGATGTCATACGGCGTGGTCTGGTACACGTAGTAATTCAGCCAATTCGTGTAGAGCAGCTGCGCATGCGCCCTCCACGTGGCATGCGGCTCCTGCGTGGGGTCGTCGTTGGGGAAGTAGTTTTCCGGAATGGCGAAATTAACGCCGCTTGTCGTGTCACGCAGATACTCGTTTTTCAGCGTGTCGGTGTCGTATTCGGGATGGCCGAACACGAAAAAATTGTGGCTATCAACGCTTTTCGCCAGGTAAACGCCGGCGCGATCGCTTATTGCCAAAATCTCAAGCAGGGGATTCTTCTCAATGTCTTCTGTGCTAACTTCGGTGTAGCGCGAATGGGGAGCCATGAAAACGTCGTCGAATCCGCGTACGAGCGGCGAGCTCGGCTTTACCACTTTATGCTCGAAAACGCCCAGCCGCTTTTCGGACAGCTCGTGCTTAGGCACGCCGTAATGGAAGAAGATGCCGGCTTGCGCGCCCCAGCAAATGTGCAACGTGCTGTGAACGTGCGTTTGCGACCACGTCATGATTTCACACAGCTCGTCCCAGTAATCGACTTCCTGGAAATCAAGCTTCTCAACAGGCGCTCCCGTAATAATCATGCCGTCGTAATGGCGGTCCTTGATGGTGGGAAAATCCGTGTAGAACGTCTCAAGATGTTGCTCGGCAACGTTTTTCGCTTCGTGGCTGATGGTGTGCAAAAGATCGATTTCAATCTGAAGCGGCGTGTTGGATAGCTTGCGTAGAATCTGCGTTTCCGTCACGATTTTTGTGGGCATCAAGTTCAAAAGAAGCAGCTTCAGGGGGCGGATATCCTGCGACAAAGCGCGGTGCTCCGTCATAACGAAGATGTTCTCGCTCTCAAGCGTTTCGGTTGCAGGCAGTTGATCGGGAATGCGAATGGGCACGATACGTCCTTTTCGTTCTATGGTTTTGCAGCGCAGTGTTGCGAAGCTTCATACGCCGCCTTGGTTTTACGCGCAGGCAATCACGCACTATGGTGCGACATGCGGCATTGCTAATGATACTCGAACTAACATGCTCTAGATTCATTTTTATTCGATATCCAACTATTGATTAAATTGATAGCTGGGGGGATTTCGCGCCAAGCGTGCTGCAAGTGCTGTTGAGCGCCTGAGAGCATCCGCATCGGGAGCCCTTCGCACCCAAAAGCGCTCGCGCCAGGAGTCGTCGGGCACCCAAAAGCGCTCGCGCTCTTCTACCAAATGCCCAGAAGCGCCTGCATCCCCAAACTTACGCACGCAATGGCAACCCAGCAGCATGCGCCCAAAACGATGGGCTTCGCTCCCGATTTCACCAGGCCAACAAGGTCGGTGTTCAGGCCAATCGCCATCATCGCCATAACAATGAAGTACTTCGAGAGCATCTTCAGTGGGCTGAACAACGCGGGATCAACGCCTGCCGTAGTGGCAGCGGTGGTAATGATAGAGGCTACCACGAACCACAGGATGAACATCGGGAATGCGCGCTTCAGGCTGAATGCGTTTCCGCCTTCGGCTGTTTGACCTGCGGCTGCAGCAGCTTTTGCCTCTTTGCACGCGGTCCACAGCGCCAATACGAGCGTGATGGGGATAATTGCTAGCGTGCGCGTGAGCTTCACGATGGTCGCTTGGCTTAACGTGTCCGCACCGGGGTGCATGTCGTCCCAGCTCGATGCTGCAGCGGTAACCGATGACGTATCGTTGACCGCCGTGCCTGCAAACAGCGCAAATCCCTGGTCGGAAAGACCCAGCCACGAACCCAACGTGGGGAAGACAAGCGCGGCAATAACGTTGAACAGGAACACAACCGAGATAGCCTGGGCAACTTCCTTGTCATCGGCTTTAATCACGGGTGCTGTGGCAGCAATGGCGCTTCCGCCGCAAATGGAGCTGCCCACGCCAATAAGCACGGCGCTATTGCTGGGCACGGAAAGCACGCGATACATCACGTAGCTCACAATGAGCGAGGTGGCAATGGTAGAGCAAATGATGGGCAGCGACAGCGTCCCCACCTGGGCAATCTGCGCCAAGTTCAGTCCGAAGCCCAAAAGGATAACCGCGTATTGCAGCACTTTTTTGCCCGTGAACTGAATGCCGTCGGCGCACGCGCCCTTCTTCTTCCAGAACAGCGCGATGATCATGCCAATCAAAATGGCGAAAACAGGACCGCCTACCAGGGGAAAGAGCGTGCCCAAAAACCAGCAGGGAAGTGCGAGCAGCGCGCATACGCACACGCCCGCGGCGCGTTTTTTGATGAGTTCCATACGATAAAGCCTCGAATTCCGTTATTGCGACTTGAACTGCTGTGTTGCTCGATTGGTCGCGCTTCCCATCAGGGGCGCGGCATGCTTTGACGCTGAATGTCAAGCCAGTGTATTTTCCGCTCAGAATTTTACTCTTATCTTGCGGTAAGGAAACGAGCGCTCGCTAATTTACTTACTTCTTTTTCGCATATGGAAAGTCGCGAAGGGGTATTATATGCAGGAAAGAATCTTTACAGAAAAGAATCAACCCGATTGGAGGATATATGGACATTTCAACGTCTATCAGCGTGAACGAGGCGCGCGAGCTTGTTCGCCAGAATGTGAAGCCGGGTGGCATCGTAAAAGTTTTACCTGATCAGGCGGTTGGTCGTGTTCTTGCTTCCGATGTTTACTCCGATATTGATGTCACACCGTTCGACGACAGCGCCATGGACGGCTTCTGCCTGCGCAGCGCCGACATTGCCGCTGCCCGCGATGACGCCCCCGTAAGTCTGACGTGCGTTGCCCATATTGGCGCGGGTTCTCATTACGACCAGGTCATTCAGCCAGGTCAGTGCGCACGCATTATGACGGGCGCGCCCGTTCCCGAAGGCGCCGATACCGTGGTCTAGATTGAGATCGTGACGTTCGAAGGCCAAGGTTCCGTGGGTGATGCCATTACGTTCGCCGAACCTTCCAAGCTGGGCAACAACATTCGCAAAGCAGGCGAAGAAGCAAAGAAGGGCGACTTGATTCTGCGCGCGGGTGCGGTTATTACTCCCGCGGGAGCAGGCCTTTTGGCATCGACGGGCAACCTGGAAGTACCGGTGTACGCCGCGCCGAAAGTGGGTATTTTCACCATTGGCAGCGAACTGGTTGATGCCAGCGAAGTGCCTGGCCCTGGCATGATTCGCGATAGCAACGTGTACTCTATCAGCGCTTATGTGCGTGCAGCAGGCTGCGAGCCGGTTGTGTACCCGCGCGTAACCGATAATGAGCAGCAAATCGAAGACGCCTTCAAACGTGCAGCGGAAGAATGCGATGTTGTGGTCTCAACGGGCGGCGCGTGCGCAGGCGATTTCGACTACACCCCCGCAATTCTGGAGCGCTTGGGCAAGATTCACTTCTTGCGCGTGAACATGAAGCCAGGCAAAAGCCAGCCCTTCGGCGAGATCAACGGAAAGCCGGTTTTCGTGCTTTCGGGCAATCCGGGCGCCTCGGCCATGGGATTCGAAATTTTCGTGCGTCCTGCGCTGCGCCTTCGGCAGGGCTTTACCGCCATCGATCACCCCACGGTTACTGCAAAACTCTCCACAGATACGAAGAAGAAAGACGCGCGTTTGTTCTTCAATCGCGGCTTCCTGTCCAAGGATGACCAGGGAGAATACGTGGTGAGTATGTGCAAGAACCAGTCAAGCGGACTGTATGGGTCGCTTCAGGAATCCGACTGCCTGGTTATTCTGCCGGAAGGTGCAGGGCTTATTTCTGCGGGCACGCCGGTGACCTGCGTTCTTAACCGTATCGACGAAGGCGCTCTTTTGTAGCGCCTTCGTTTTCTAGGCTGCCTTTTTACGCCTTCCGCCTGCTCCTTCGCTTTATTTGCCCATTTTTATCGCATTTCATATATTTTTTCTTGCAAATAGACTGTAAGAGAAATATTCTTAGGACAAATGATTCTGAAATGTAAATAATTGTATTTCAGGATAATTTAAGAAAACGAAATGAAAGGGGCAACAATGAAAAAGTTTACCAAGATTGCTGGCGTTGCCATTGCAACGTTTGCCCTGGTAAGCGGCTTGGCTCTTGTGGGATGCTCTTCCTCATCTTCAAGCGCATCCGCTTCCGCTTCTTCTTCCACGTCCGCTGAGCAGGTTCAGCTGCAGATTTTCGCAGCAAACTCCTTGCAGAAGGCGCTTCCCGAGGTTCAGGACCTTTACACGAAGGCTAACCCGAACGTCACGTTTGCCGACACCCAGTTCGAGGCTTCTGGCACGCTGATCAAGAAGCTTGCCGACGCCCCCGGCTCCGCCGATGCTTTGATCACTGCTTCCAAGGCAACCATGGACAAGGCCGAGGCGGCTGGCTCCGTTGATGCAGCTACGCGTTCCGACATGTTCAAGAACGACCTGGTTATTTGCATGAAGTCTGGTTCCGATCTGAAGATCACTTCTTTGGAGGACCTGAAGTCCGATGCCGTCACGTCCATTGCCATTGGCGATCCCAACGTTGTTCCTGCGGGCAAGTATGCTCTGCAGTGCCTTGAGAGCGTCGGCCTGGTAACGTACACCACCGACGAAGACGGCACCATTGAGAACATCGTTTGGGATGAGAGCATTAGCGGCAAGATGAATGCGGGCGCCGACAAGGTGGGCACGGTTGCTAAGTACGTCTCTGGAGGTCAGTGCCAGGTTGGTTTCGTGTACACTTCCGATATCTATCGCTATGATGGCGTAGAGGTTGCCTACACCACCGATGCTTCTTCGCACAAGAATATTCTGTATCCGGGCGCTGTTGTTGCTGGTGCAAAGAATGCAGAAGTTGCTGCCGACTTCCTGAACTTCTGCTCCATGAATGCAGAGGCTCTGAAGATTTTCCAGAAGTACGGTTTTGAGCTGGCCTAATAAGGGGTCGCAGCAAATTGTGCAATGAAAAGAGCGGGTGGCACAAATGCGCTGCTCGCTCGTTTTCATGAACGGCGCTTGACGCGTGTACGGCTGTTGCGCGCAGTTGCTGCACGTGCGGTTTCGCATATGTGTTTGCAGCATGCTGGACATCCGCACGATAAGTCGTCGGCGCAGGTCGGCGCGCGAGTATGTGAGTATAAGGGTTCGAAGGGGAACGTGTGAAGGTTATCGAAAAGCTTGCCATGTGCCTGGCATCGGCGCTGATGTGCGCGATGTTTTTGCCCGCGGTGTCGTGGGCCGATTCGTCTGATGCAACCTATAAAGCCGCTTTCACGGCTGATCAACAGGTTGGATCAAGCGAGTCGTCGGCGGAGATTTCCGAAGACGCAACCGCCATTGTTATGGGCAAGGATAGCTTTGGATTTTCGTCCTTCGAGCGTTTGAACAAGGGCACGAACAGGGCTTATTCGGGAACGTATTACGGCTACCGCTACCAAATGGCTTCCGCCGACGCCTTTGCGGTGGTGAATGCGCGCGGCTACTCCCTTGTGTACATCCCCGCATCGCGCGTTTCTGCGCTGGGTATTTCGCTGTCCGATGCGTCGTTCCAGGAAGAATTTATCAGCACGCTCAAGACAATCGATAGCGCATCGTCGAACGGCGGAACGCGTTTGGAAACGCTTGATAACCAGGTGTTTTTCACCAGCGCACCGCAAGTTGAGATGGGTGGCTACACGTATTCGTTTGGCGTAGAGGTCGAAGAAGGCGTGTATTACGCTACCATCACGCAGGGCGATTCGGAGGATTGCAGCGCGGGTGGCATTTATGCGGAGTCGGGTCTGATTTTGCCAGCGTCTGAGATTTCCGTGGTGGGCGCGCCCACGGGTCTTGCCTGGGTTGCGCGCTTCCTGCAAGAGCTTGACTGGAGCCCGCTGTGGGTGTCGCTGCGCACCACGGGCGTTGCGATTGTCATCATCTTCCTGCTGGGTCTTTTGGCGGCGTGGCTTACTGTTAAGGCATCAAGCAGGCTCAAGGGCATTCTGGACACCATTTTCACTATTCCCATGGTGCTGCCGCCTACGGTTTGCGGCTTTCTGCTGCTCATGTTGTTCGGCGGTAATTCTCTTACGGGCAAGTGGCTTATCGCTCATGGCATTGACATTGTGTTCACGTGGCCAGCAACGGTTATTGCCTGTTCAGCGGTGGGTTTTCCCATGATGTATCGCACGGTGCGCGGCGCGATTGAGAACTTGGATGCGAACATGCTGGACGCGGCTCGCACGCTGGGTTGGGGCGAGACGCGCATCTTCACGCGCATTATGGTGCCGCTGGCTTGGCCTTCAATCGCGGCAGGTACGGTGCTGGGCTTTGCGCGTGCCATGGGCGAATTCGGCTGTACGCTGTTTTTCGCGGGCAATTATGTGGGCATCACGCAGACCATTCCGCTGGCAATCTATTACGATTGGATGGGCGGCAACACCGATGCGGCCATCTTCTGGGTGATTGTGGTTATCCTGATTTCGTTTTTGGTTATCTTGTTCATCAACGTGTATTCTTCGCGCACGCAAAA
>CAKUDT010000001.1 GCA_934645125.1 uncultured Eggerthellaceae bacterium | reverse complement strand
TGTTGCCCATGATTTCCTTCGTGTTGAAGAAGTATACGCGCTGGTCTTTGCCCGTGTCGCCGCCGAACGTGAAGCGCTTGCCCAAGTTCTCGAAAGAGGCAAGAACGCCTTGCTGCAAATCGCCGTACAGGATGCTGGGCTCGGAGCCGGTCTCGTAAACGAACTGGCCCGGCGTGGCGCAAATGTCCACAATGGCGCCGTCTTCAACGATGATAGCGCACTGGCCTTCGTTCACGGCGATGATAGAACCGTCGGAGATAATGTTGGACTCGCCCTTGGTGTTAGAGCTACGGCCCTTGTCAGAGGTTTTCTTTTGTCCCTTTGCCACCAATACGTTGGCTTCCAGGGAATCGCAATAGAAGTACTCACGCCATTGATCGGCAAGTACGCCGCTCAAGGCACCTACGCCTGCTTTCAAAAGACCCATAGTGGACTCCTTTCAAAAGATTTACTACTTTCCTTATCATAAGCTATGGCGAAGCGTTTTGCCTTGTCATAGCATGTTTCAATCGTAACGAATGAGCAACGGTTCGCTTTCTGCTGCGTCATTCGCGCGGCGTTTGCGCTGTTGGAGCCCGAAGCCCCCGTATCGCTTGCCGCCTCGGCGTTCTGTCGTTGCCGCCCGCGACCGCTCGCTGCGCCGCCCGCGCTGCCGCCTAGAACTTGCCGCCGCTGCTTCCGCCGAAGCCCGAATCGCTTACCGTGGAGCCTCCTCCGCCTGAGGAAGAATCGCTCTTTTCGATCTTCGTGACAACACGCGTGGTCCTTAGGAAATGATCCGTTTGGCGTGTAAGCACCAGTGAGCCGCTCTCCAAATACGAGCTTGCTTCCGTTGCCAGGCGCGCTGTTTTCATTTGGCTTGCCCAGAAATAGCAGATAGCAGCAGCAATAAACAGAGGCACCAGGATGGTCACCAAAATCTTGATGAGCAGCCCAATCCAAGCATTTTCGGGGTCGTTATTGCTATCCCAAGGTTCACCGTGCTCGGCGTAGAACTCAAATGTTTCAGTCACTTTCTCCAGGTAGGCTTCGCAGCCTGCTACCCAATTGTTGTCTTTGAGCTCTTCGACAATGGCGTCTTCAATCTGCTCAATGCGGTAGTCGGTGAAAATGGTGATGCCGCCCGTTGTTCCCTGGCCATGCGTGATGGTCACGTAATCGCGCGAATCAACGGCAATCAGGAACATGATGCCGTCTTTGTTCGTGCCGCGTCCCAGGTCGTAGGCGTTCCAGTACGCTTCGGCATACTGGCGCTGGGTGTAGGTGCCAATATCATCCACGATGGTCAGATACACATCGCACTTATACGTATCGGAAAGGCTTTTCGCCTCGGCTTCCATGGACTGCAACGTGCTGTCGGTAAGAAGCTGGTAGTGGTCGCGCACGTACGTGGTGGAAATATCGTTGTAGCCCTTTGCCAAGGCGGGGGTCGCCGTTGCGCAAACAATCAGCAACGCCGCGAAAAAGCTGCAGAGTATTTTTTTCATGAGGCCCCTTCCTACAGCATCAAGAACGACACGGCGCCGGCAACGGCAACCAACGGAATGAAGATACGCAAGAACCAGCTGGCAACTTTTCCGTTGTCAATAGGTAAATCGCCAATGAGCTTTCCCGTTTGCCCGTTCATGGCGAAAAGGAAGTCCTGGTTGTTCCACTTGGTGTGCAACATCCACACGGGAAGCAACGCGTAGGAAACTTCCTTGAGGTCTTCGTCAACCGTGCACACGCCAGACGATACCGAGTCGTACCCCGTTACGGTGTTGCGCAGCTCGGATTGCGCCGTTGATTTCATGCGCTCGGTGGCGCGTGGCTGGCACGCAGCAACGTCCATGTCGAAACGATCGGTCAAGTAACCAGGCAAATACGCCACGGAAAACGGCGTGATTTCGCTGTAATCGTACGGCTCAATGGAGTCCATATGCGCGTCGGGCATCTTCTGCGAGCCATCGACGGGCACGCGCGTAAAGTCCATATAGCCTGCGCGTTCTACTGCGTAATGGTCCGTTTCGGTGATCTGGTAATCGTCTTCCCTCCAGGTGCGAATGTTTTCGGCGGCAAATGTTGCCTGGGCATCCGCGCGCGCGGAGTATAGCCAGAACGGAACATAAACGCCCTGGATTTCTTCCACGTGGTTTGTTTCGGCGAAGGCGTTCGGCAGGAATTTCTTGCCCTTGTAGTAATGTTTCAGGGCATCCACGGCCTGCGTTTTGTTCATTTTGAACGGAATCACGTAATCGGGCTTGAGCGTTCCCGCCATGGTGCCTGGAATCACCGTGTTGTTGCCGCAGTACGGGCACTGTGCTACAGCAGTGGTTTGATCGTGGATAAGCTCGGCTCCGCACGAGCTGCACACTGATGTTGCCAGCGTTTCGCTTTCGGCATCGTTCCAGTTGGAGCGCTTGAGGTACGCCTGAATGGGGTCCAGGCCTTCTTCGGCGGCTTTTGCTGCTTGCGCAGCTCCGGCGGCAACAACATTGTCGGAGACGCTTGCGGCACCAGCGGCAACGCCCGTAGCGCCAGCGGCACCTGCGGCTGCGGCTTCTGCTGTGGCATCGCCTGCGCCGCTCGCACCGGCGTCTTCCACTTTCTGTGCACGCTGCTTCTCTTTTTCGGCTTTACCTTCGGCTTTTTCCTGCTTGGCGGCGTAAAGGTCCTCAACCTGTTTCACGGTAAAGGTCGAGTCGCAGTAGTCGCAGACAAGGCCTCCCGTTTCCCCAGAAAAATGGAGCGGACCTCCGCACGCAGGACATTGGTAGTTCACTGTTTCAACCATAGGGCATCCTTTTCAATACGGGTTAGATGCGACAGCTCGAACGCGAAAGGCTCCAGCGGCAGTTGCCCTTGCGTTGTTGCCGGGCTTGTTGCCTGTTGTTCGAGAACCAAAACGCGACAAGAGAATTGTCCGGCATTTTTTCGATGTTCTTGATTCGTTTCGCTCACTATTCATGCATCGGCAAACAAGGCAAACGAAGCTAGCTCCTATCATGCTCCTGTTTTCGCGTGAATGCCGTACCCTCATGTCTTATTTTTCGGGCAAAAAGTGCACCTTATGGCGTTGTTTTTTGGGGGGAACGTGCAGGTGAGCCATTTTCGCGCTTGACTTTTGCGCTATCATGCATCCTGTATTTCTATGCATATTCAAATGTGAAGAAGGAGTCGCTCGTGAACAGCAAAACGAAGCGTCGCATGATTGTGGTTGCCGGCATTATTGTATTGGTGATCATTGTCCTTCTTGCCGTGGTGGGCGGCGGTTCTTCGGCCAAGGTCGTGAGCGTATCCGAGCTTGCCGCGAATAATTATGCAGACAAAAAAGTGAAGGTGTCGGGCCTGGTCATAGCGAATTCCTACGAAGTTGACCCGCAGGGCGTTTTGACGTTTGATATCGAAGACGAAAGCGGTGCGGGCGGCGCGACGGTCCACGTGAGCTACGACAAGGGCGTTTCCGCAACGTTCGGCAACGGCATTAAGGCTATCTGCACGGGGCGCGTGGATTCGAGCGGCACCGTTGTGTGCTCCGATCTGGTCACGCAATGCCCCAGCAAATACGAAAGCGCTTCGAACGCGTTGAGCGTTTCTCAGCTTGCGGGTTACGGCGACTCCATGCAGGGCAAAACCACGAAAGTGGTGGGCGTGGTAAAGGCAGGTACGCTGGCGACCGCTACGGAGAAAGTACGTTTTGTTCTGGAGGACGCTGAAGGTGCTGGCCAAGAAGGTGGCGCTCAGCTGGGCATTTCGTTTGAAGGCGCGCTTTCTGACCAAGTGACCGATGGCGCAACCGTAGTAATAACGGGTGCCCTTGATGGCGGTGCTGCGGGTGATTTGAGCGGGGTGTTCTTGGCGTCCGATGTTGCGCTGGGGCAGTAGCGTACGCGGCAAGCGCGTAAGATGCTGCTTTGGCGGAATGCGCTTTTGCGCTGCATTGTGTTGGCGCAACCCGATCTAAGGGTGCGCCGCGTTGCGTTTGGTTGCGCGCTTGTAGCTTATATATAGTATAGGAAAGGGGACGGGTGTGTTTTCTCCCGCGATGATTGGCATGTTTACGCTGCTGGTGGCTTTTGTGGGTGCAGCAGCAAGTGTGATTCTCCTGGTCATTGGCCAGGTTTTGAGCAGGAAAGGCGCTGATCAAGCAGGCGCATTGGCTTCGGATGGGACCCCTGCAAGTACTTCATTCGCAGGTGACGCAAGCTCCGCGGGCGAAAGCACTCTTTCCGAAACGCTTTCTTGGTCGGGCCGCGTTGCCGCGCTTGTTTCCACGGTGGCTCTTACTGTGTGCGTGGTGGTGTTAGGCTATTGCTTTCTGACCGACAACTACAGCATTCAATACGTGCTGAGCAGCCATTCCAACAACGCTGGTTCGTTGGCGTGGCTCTATAAGCTTTCGGGCGTTTGGGCTGGTCGCGAAGGCAGTTTGCTGTTCTGGGCGTGGCTTATCGCAATTTTTGGCGCCATTGTTGCCGTGCGTGACATGGGGCAAGCGCGCAAGCTTGACAACGTTGCGTGCCTGGTGATGCAGGCTGTTTTGGCGGCGTTTGTGGGCGTTTTGCTGTTTAGCGAAGCGAACATGCCGTTTGAGCCCACCGATGCGAAGTATTTTACCGAAGCGGGAACGCTTACGAAAGCCGCCCAGATGTTGGGCATGAACACGCTTCTTGAGCATTGGGCCATGGCCATTCATCCGCCCACGCTGTTCGTGGGTTACGCGGGCCTTACTGTTCCCTTTGCGTATGCTATCTCGGCACTAATCGTGAACGATGCCTCTCCAACATGGGTTCAGCGCTCAACGCGATATGCCCTGGTCAGCTGGCTGTTTTTGACGGCTGGCATTGGTTTGGGCGCCCTGTGGGCGTACGTTGTGCTGGGCTGGGGCGGCTATTGGGGCTGGGATGCCGTTGAAAACGCAAGCTTGCTTTCCTGGCTTATGGCGGTTGCGCTCATTCATAGCTTCACGGTGTATCGCCAGCGCGGCGCGTTCAAGGGCTGGTCGGTTCTGTGCGCGTGCTTAACGTTCGCGTTCGTAATTGTGGGCACGTTCATCAGCCGTAGCGGTTTGGTACAATCTGTTCACGCATTCGAGGGCGATCCGGTGAGCCTGGTGCTGTTCGGCGCACTTATTGTGATTTCCATTCTGCTGGGCATTGTCCTTTTAGTGGTGCGTCGTTCCATGTTTGGCACCACGGACCGCGATGACTTTGAAAGCATGGCGTCGAAGGGCGCAATGTATTACTTGAGCGACGTGATTCTGCTGGTCATGACGCTGCTTATCACGTATATGACCGTTTCCAGCGCGCTGCCGTCGTGGCTGCCGTTTGGCGGGGAGTCGCTTTCTACGGATTCGTACAACGTTATCGCTCGCCCGGTCGGTGTGATTTTCTTAGCCATGATGACGGTGTGCCCGCTGCTGGGGTGGCAGAAGGCGAACAAGACGACGTTCGCGAAACAGGCGCGTATTCCCGCCCTGTGCGCGTTGGTGCTGTTCATTGTGCTGGTGGCGTATTTCGTGCTGCGTTTGAGCCCTGCGTACGATGCGACTATTTCCGCAGGTGGAAGTGCTGCAATGGAACTTGCGATGCAAGGTCCGGCGTGGTATTACAAGGGTCTTTCCGTGGTGGGTTTCGCAGTGGCGGCGCTGCTTTTCTTCAATGCTTTGTTCATGGCCATTCGCCAGCGTCGCAGCGCAAGCGCGTTGTCGGGCGCTATCAGCCATGCGGGCATGGCCATTATCCTGGTGGGCCTTATTGGGTCCAGTATGTACGTGACGGAAAACGCGGGGTATTTGGCGTGGGATGAAGAGGCCGACACATGCGCGCAAGATTACGTGGTGGGCGACTACCTGTTGCGTTATCAGGGAAATCAGATTTTCCAGGCGGAAAACGGCAACTATATTTACCAAGTTGATTTCGATGCGTATTCTGTCGATGCAGCCGATGATGGTACTATGCTTCAAGAGACGTACGTGGGCCATGCATCGCCCCAGGTGGAGGTGGTGGCGTCCACGCAGCAGCAAAAGCTCAACGCGAGTGTTATCGGCCTCCCCACGGAAGATTTGTTCGTGGTGTATCGCGGCGTGTCGTCTGGCGATGATGCGCTTTCCCTGGATGTGCGCGTGAATCCGCTGGTCAGCTGCGTGTGGGTCGGCTTCTACGTGCTTATGGCCGGCATGCTCGTGGGCATTTTCGGCAAACGCACCTCGCGCAAGGAGCAGGAGGCGGAGGGCGCCGCGACTCCCGCATCAGCGGTTTCGCCCGAGACTGTTGCTCCGGCAACTGTTACGGCAACGCAGACTGCCGCAGGAGAAGCAGGCGAGCGAAAATGACCTATGCAATTGAGACAAAAGGCCTGGTGAAAGCGTTTGGCGATCGTAAAGCGGTCGATAACGTTTCCATCCAGGTGCCGCAAGGAGCATTTCTTTCCATATTCGGTCCGAACGGCGCGGGCAAAACAACGCTGCTACGCATTTTGACCACGTGCGCGCGTCCCACTCGGGGCAGCGTGAGCATTTGCGGCATTGACTTGAAAGAAGAGCCTGATCAGGCGCGTGCCTGCATGGGGCTTATCAGTCATCAGCCCATGTTGTACCCCGATTTGACCGCTTACGAGAACTTAATGATTTTCGCGCAGCTCTACGGTGTGTCAAATCCAGAGGCGCGCGTGATGGAGTTGTTGGAAGCCGTTGAGCTGAAGCATAGGCGCCTGGATGCGGTGCGCACGTTCAGCCGCGGCATGTTGCAGCGCATAAGTATCGCTCGCGCGCTTATCCACGATCCGCAAGTCGTGTTTCTTGACGAGCCGTACTCGGGGCTTGACCCCCATGCGGTCGAAGTATTTGACCAGCTCATTGCAAAGCAGCGCGAGGGACGCACGTTTGTCATGGTGAGCCACGACTTTGCCAAGGGCTTTGAGATGTGCACGCACGCGCTGGTTTTGGCGAAGGGTCGCGTTGTTGCGTTCGATGCGAAAGAGAATCTGGATGCGGCGGAATTCGAGCAGCTGTACCGCAAGACCGTGGGAATGGGGGTGTCGTAAATGGCAGCTTCCTTGACTAAGAACGCGGTTGCGAAAGAAGCCGAGCCCACGATGCAAGCTGGCAGAGCAAACGTTGCGAAACCTTCTTCGTTTTCCCAGTTCAAAGTCTTGTTTGCGAAAGACATGCGTCGTGAGTTCCGCACGAAAGAAATGATTACAAGCATGGGCGTTTATGCGCTGCTCGTGCTTATTGTGTACGGTGCGGCGTTGGGGCAAACGTCCAGCAAGCTTGATTTGCTGCAGATGAGCGGCGGACTTTTATGGGCGCTGTTCGTATTCACCAGTTTGCTGGGTCTGAATCGCTCGTTCGCGTACGAAAAAGAGCAAGGCGCGCTGGAAGGCATTTTGCTGGTCCCCATAGATCGCGGCGTGATTTTTCTTTCGAAGGCGTTGTCGAATTTCCTGTTTATGCTGGTGGTTGAGCTTATCTCTGTGCCGCTGTTCTATTTCTTTTTCATGGGCAACTATGGCTTCCCCTCATCGTTTGGACTGGTCATTGTTGCAATTTTAGTGGGAACCATTGGCATGTCGGCAGTGGGCACACTCCTTTCGACTATTACGGCAGCAACGCGTGGTAAAGATGTTTTGCTTGCGGTGCTGTTCATTCCGCTCATCTTCCCGTTGCTGTATGCCTGCGTTACGGCAACCACGGCGGCGCTGGTGGGTACCGATGGCTTTATGGATTCCTTTACCGTTTCGCTTGCCATTGCGGCGGCGTATGATGTGATTATGGGCTTGGCGAGCTGGGCTCTGTACGATTTTGTGATTTCCGCGTAGGGTTCGGTGTGCACCCGATGCGTTCAAAGGAAAGGAAGGCTTTCGTGTCAAAGGAAAAAGGGCAGGTGAAAATCCCAGAAATGGGACAATGGCCCGATAAGGTGGCGCCGGCTGCTATTGTGGCTGGTTTCGTGCTTTCGGCTATTGGTTTCTTGTTGGCATTTCTTTACGCAGCGCCGGTAAACGGTGCAGCAGTGGGCGGTGCCGAGCTGATTGGCGATCAAGTGGTAACTACAAAACTGCTGCTCAGCCAAAAGATTTTCTACTTCCATATGCCGGTTGCCATTACGTCCATGGTGGTCATGATTTTCATGGCGTATTACTGCATTCGCTATTTGGCCACGCGTCAACAGCGGTTTGATACGTGCGCGCGCCTTTGCATGGAAGTCGCGCTGCTGTTCGTTATTTGCACCATGATCACCGGCGAGCTGTGGACGGTGTTCGAGTGGGGCGTGTGGTGGACGTGGGAGCCGCGCCTGACCACGTATCTTATTCTGACGGTTCTTGCCATTGCGTACTTCATTTTGCGCAATGCTATTGACGATGTCGAGCGTCGTGCAACGTTTGCCTCGGTATTTGGCCTGATCAGCTTCTTGGACGTGCCTATTACGTTCTTCGTGACGCGCTTTATTCCCAGTGGCTTGCACCCGGTGGTTTTGCGTCAGGGCGGCATGACGCCCGACATGGCGCTGACCGTAGGGGTGTGCGCCGTTGGCTTTTTGCTGATTGCGTTTGGGATGTATCGGGTGCGCTTCCGCAATGCACGTTTGGAAGAACGTGTTGCCGCGCTGAAGGACACGCTGGACGATTAATGTTTTAGCAGGTCGCGCTGTGGCTGATATTGCTGGAGCTGCTGAGTTGCTGGCGGTTGCTGCTGGTTGCTAGAAGACGCTATGACCTGCTTATATATTGAGATTGCCGTTTACGAAACTTCTCTACGAAGGGAATGATTATGAATCCGTTGTTGCAAGAGATCTACTCCACCATTCTTCCATCGGCCCCGTATCTTATTGCGGCTTATGCGCTGGTGTGGCTGGTGCTGGGCGTGTGGATGCTCATGCAGTTCCGCAAGCAAAGCGCGCTGCAAAAACAGATCATGCTGCTGGAAGAAGCGGTGGAAGACGCTCGTCCGCGCACAGCGGGCGACTCTGAGCGCTAGAAACGGCTGATAAGATGGCTTCCGTTCAAGGCTTCTTGGAATTTGGGGGAGTAAAGCATGCTGTTTGAGGCTGCGCCGTATGTGACGCTTTCTAATACCCCTGATGAACCGAGTGTTTTCGAGACAGAAGAAAAGAAATCGCGCTTCATTGGCCGCGCGTGTCATGTGGAAAACGAGGAGCAAGCACGTGAGTTTGTGGCACATGTCCGTGCGTTAGAGCATGGTGCGCGCCACAACGTGTTCGCGTTTCTGACGTGCAGCGGTCCTGCGAATGCAGGTGCGGCTCCCGTGGAGCGTCAAAGCGACGATGGTGAGCCGCAGAAAACCGCTGGTCTACCCGTGCTTGAAGTCATCCGCGGTGCAGAGCTGAAAGATGTTGTGGTAGTGGTCACGCGCTATTTCGGCGGCACGCTGTTGGGAACAGGCGGGCTCGTGCGCGCGTATACGAAGGCGGCACAAGGTGCATTGGAAAATGCCCAGGTCGTATCGATGATTTCTTGCGTGGATGTTCAAGTTGTCATGCCGTATTCGCTGTACGACACGGCGCTGTATACGCTTGAGAAGGCTGCTGCGAAAGTGCTCAGCACCGGATTTACCGATCAAGTGACGCTTTTCTTCCGCATGAAGGAAGGTGAAGTCGATCCTGTCGTGGAAAGCTTGCGCGAACTGTTGGCGGGGCGTGGCGAACTGGTGACGGGCGACCCTCATTTGGACTCGTGGTAAGGCATGGCAGAGCTGGTCACGCTCGCAGTAGCGTGCTAAAAAATACCGAAACGCCGCTTCTTTTCGGGCGCTTGCTCGGTACGAATTCCCGTGAAATCGTATCCGGTCGCTTCAATTACGCCACGCACCTCTTCTTCAGTTAGTTCACGGTCAATCTCCAGAGTGACCTGCTTTTTCTTGCGGGAAGCATTGACTTTTTTTGCGTCGGGGAACGCTTGCCGTATTGCACCGGCAACATGAGTTTCGCACATGCCGCACATCATGCCGTCAACGCCAATGGTGATGTTCATGCGCGCTTCCCTTCGCCTGGTTTTTGTGCAGCCTTTTCTGCTTCCTTCTCCATGTGGCGCACCATGTCGTCAACGGCAGAACAAGAAGCCGGCTTTGCGCCGCCTGAGCAGCCGGTGCATCCGCCGCAGCTTCCCTTGCCGCTTTTATGATCGTTTACAATGCTGCGGATAGCCAGTGCCACAATAAGCACCAGCACGGCAAGTATTATCCAAGATCCCAAGTTCATGTGAGCTCCTGACAAGGGCTTTTGCAAAGTCCCTTCGAAATCGTTCGAAAAGGTGTCAAGCTTCTCGATTACATCTTACGTGTCATCTTACTAAAAAAGGCTGGGAAGGTGTTCGCCCGCCCAGCCTTTTCATTATTGTGAAGCCAGCGAACTAGTCGTTGAGCTGCTTCTTTGCGTACTTGTTCGGACGGAACAGCAAGTACAGGATGGCGGCAACCAGCGCAATGGCAACAATCGTTCCAATGCCAAACGCGCATTCGCCGGTTCCCAGACCAATGAATTGGTAGCAAATGAATGCGATTACGTAGGCAACCAGGCACTCATAGCCCCAGGCGGCGGCGGCCCATTTGATGCCGCCCATTTCCTTCAGAATGGCGCTCATAGCTGCGAAGCAGGGGATGCACAGCAGGTTAAACGCCAGGAAGCTGAAGCCAGCGGCCGTAGGCAGTGCGGCCTGAACTGCTGAATACCAGCCTTCGGGGCAGGCGTAAAGGATGCCCAGCGTAGACACGATGTTTTCCTTTGCGGTAATGCCCACGATAGACGCTGCGGTTGCTTGCCATGTGCCCCAACCCAGGGGAGCGAAGATGCCCGAGATGGCACCACCGATAGCAGCCAGCATGGAGTCGGCCTGATCCTCGACCGCGCCGAAAGCGCCATCGACAATGCCGTAGGTGCTCAGGAACCAAATGACGATGGTCGCCAGCAACAGAACGGTAAGGGCCTTCTTGACGAATGCCATGCAACGCTCGCCCGTGGCGCGCATAACGCTACCGAAGGAGGGCAGGTGGTAGGCAGGAAGTTCCATAACGAACGGGGTGGCTTCGCCGGCGAATGCCTTGAACTTCTTTAGGATGATGCCGGAAAGCAACACGCAGGCAATGCCCATGAAGTACGCGCACGGGGCAACCCACCAGGCGCCACCGAACACAGCGCCCGCGATCAACGCGATGAACGGGAGTTTTGCACCGCAGGGAACAAACGTTGCGGTCATAACGGTCATGCGACGGTCGTTCAAGTTCTCAATGGTGCGGCTTGCCATAACGCCCGGAACGCCGCAGCCAGAGCTGATGAGCAGCGGAATGAACGACTTACCGGACAGGCCGAAGCGGCGGAAGATGCGGTCCAGAATGAACGCAACGCGGGACGTGTAGCCGCACAGCTCCAGGAAGGACAGCAGCAAGAACAGGATGAACATCTGCGGCAAGAAGCCCAGCATGGCGCCCAGACCGGCAACGATGCCGTCGAAGATCAGACCGTGCAGCCAGCTTTCCTCGTCAAGACCAAGTGAGCTAGTCAGGTCTTCCAGCAGTGCAGGGATGCCGGGAATCCAAATGCCGTATTCAGCGGGGTCGGGACCCAGCTCACCTGCGGTCTCCAGGGCCTCGGCGCGGGCTTCGTTTTCTTCATCGCCCAGGGTGTTTTTCGCCAGGTAGGAGACGGCGGTTGCTGCTTCGGCATCGTCGCCCGCAGCTTCTTGCAGCACGCCGATGGCTTCGTTGTAGGTCTCGCGGTCAACTTCGACCATTTCGCCTTCGCCGGACTCATCGTCGTAATCCTGATACGTGCCGCCAATGCCGGTTTCAACAATGCCCAAGGCACTTTCAAACTCGTCGTTGACCTCGTCAAAGTCGGCTTGAGCGCCGTCGATGCCAACAATGGGTGCCGGATCAAGGAACCAGCCATCGCCGAACACGCCATCGTTTGCCCAGTCGGTGGCTACGCCGCCAACGGTGGTAACGGACAGGTAGTACACCAGGAACATGACCACGGCGAAGATGGGCAACGCCAAAATGCGGTTCGTGACTACGCGGTCAATTTTGTCGGAAATGGATTCCTTCTTGCTGCCAGCGCCCTTAGTGGCAACGTCGTTGATGATGTTGCCAATCCATTCGTAGCGCTCGTTGATGATGGCGCTTTCGGCGGTATCATCGCAGGCAAGTTCAATGGCTTTTTGCTGCTCAGATACGTCGGGCATGCCGTCAATGCCTTCGCCGATCTTGTCGTCGCCTTCCAGCAGCTTAACAGCGTAGAAGCGGCGCACGGCGGGATCAATGGAATCGGGCAACAGAGCGGTTACTTCCTTTACGGCCGGCTCAATGGCCTGGGTAAACGTCATGCCAGCGGGAGCTGCTTTGGAGGCAAGGTCGCCCATGGCGGCAACCAGCGCGTCAATGCCTTCGCCTTTCAGCGCGGAGATTTCAACCACGTCGGCCGCGCCCAGCTTCTCGCGCAGGGCATCGATGTTGATAATATCGCCGTTTTTGCGTACAACGTCCATCATGTTGATGGCTACCAAAACGGGAAGTCCCAGGTCAAGCAGCTGCGTGGTCAGGTACAGGTTGCGCTCCAGGTTGGAGCCGTCAATGATGTTGATAATGGCGTCGGGGCGCTCGTTGATGATGAATTTACGTGCAACAACTTCTTCAAGCGTGTAGGGAGAAAGAGAATAGATGCCCGGAAGGTCAACAATCTGGAAATCCTTGTTGGCTTTGCAGGCGCCTTCTTTCTTTTCCACGGTAACGCCCGGCCAGTTGCCAACGCGTTGGTTTGAGCCGGTCAGGGCGTTGAAGAGAGTCGTTTTGCCGCAATTGGGATTGCCGGCTAGTGCGAACCTCATGTTCGATCCTTTCGTTTGCGGGTGAGTTGGCAGTGCTTTCAATCAGCGGGCTTTGGCGGCGTCTTGCAGCGTTTTGCCTGGTCGTGCGGCTGGGCTTTGGTTTTGCCCGATTGCGTCTTGGCGGCGCTGGCTTGCTGCGCTGTGCAAACCGATTGTTAGCAGCGGTTAACTCGTGTTCTTAAAAAATGCCGCTTCCTGCGGCAAGAATGAAGAGGGAAGGCTCTGTGCCTACTCGACTTCAACCATAGTGGCGTCTTCCTTGCGAAGGGTCAGTTCGTAACCACGAACCGTCACTTCAACGGGATCGCCCAAAGGGGCAACTTTGCGCACGTAAATTGTGCAGCCCTTGGTGATGCCCATGTCCATAATGCGGCGCTTGATGCCGCCTTCGCCGTGAATTTTGACGGCTTTGACGGTTTCGCCACTTTGAACATCGCGCAATGTCTTCATGGAGCCTCCTCTCAAATAAGTGCAAAACGGGTCGCTAACAGTTGCCGTTGTTGGGGTGATACGTGGGATACGTTTAGACGCACAGGGGCGCACCCCTCCTACCAGCCGCATTTGGGCTGGTCAGGTGCAATTCCATGCGTCCGGTGCGAATCTTAGATCATGATGCTTTTGGCCATTTGTTCGGAAAGCGCCACGCGGGTGCCCTTCACGTTCACAATGATGTTGCCATCGAAATGCGAAACGACCGTGATGGGTTCGCCCGGCAAAAAGCCCATGTCCTGCAAATGACGGCCAAGGTCGCCACCTACTTTGAGCTGCTTCACGCGGTAATTACCGGTTTCTCTCAACTCTGACAGTACCATGATGATCCTCGTTTCCCTTTTGCGTCTCCTAAACAAAGCGTGTTAGCTTTGGTGAACAAACAGATGTTAGCGGCGGCGAACTCCTACGTCAATACTTGGAATGAAAAAAGTTGAATAACGTTAACATCCATAGGTGGAGGGGAAGAGTGCACGTGGGGAAGGGAAGGCGTCGCCCGTGCAGACGCGCGTGGCGACAGGGACGCGCGCAGGGCAACGCGAGCAAAGGAAAGAGGTATGGGTGTGGATGGCGTGGCGGGCACGAGTGACAAGGGTGGGCGCAGGTTTCTTCATTTATTCTGCAACAAAAGGCAAATCCCCGAATCCCGCCCTCGCCGGTCCGTCAATGCTGGGTAGTGCGTCATGCGAAATAACCGTGCGCATGTTACGCTGCTGGGCTTGCTGCGTTACGTGGCCTTTGGGCCAGGCGCCCGCCCGGTAGGCGCTACTGTGGTGCGGCTCCCTTCTCTGCCGCCGAGATCGCATTCGCCCGGACGGGCTACCGATCGCCTTTGTTGTGCTCTTGCGCTGTTATAGCAGCTCCGTGGTCCAGTTGAGTTCCTGAAGTTTTTCGTCTAAAACGCGCAGCTCTTTGGCATAAGAGTCTACCTCGCGGCGTAAATCGGGTACTTTCACCGTTGGGATCACCTTGATTTCGCTTCGGGAGTAGCGGTCAACAAGATGGCTTGCTTCTTCCAGGAATTCGCGCATGACCTTGACTTTCAGGCTCAAAGCATCGCGCTTTGCCAACATTTGAGTGATAGTTGCGCCGTTGCAGGATGTTTGGCTGTTGGTCATGTTGATACGGGACATGAGTTCTTCCAGGCGCGCAATGCAATCATTGAGCTCCTGAATAAGGTCGACGGGATCTTCGGCGGGCGCTTCTCCTTCTTGCACTCTGGCGTTGTTTGCCAGGCGGTTGGAAAGCTCGGCAATACGTCTTTGCAGGTCAGCCCGCTCTGCGAGAGCTGTAGCAAGTTTCATGGAATCCCCCTTCTGCTGTTTTGCCGGCAAATGCCAGCGTGCTGTTTTGAATGATTCCCCTTGTGCGCCTGTGACGCAATTATTGATATTACGCAAAAATGAAGAAATTGAATATTGCGTAATAGAATCCGTTGTGAAACCGATGCAAAGAAATGCGTACCTGGATAGATTTAAGAGCACTATAGGGATGCCTGGTATCGAAGTTGTTGCGGGTGTGGGGCATAGCGACAAATCCAAGCGTTCGAGAACGCGAAGCAAGAAGAAGCTATCAACTTCTATCGATTTTTAGGCAGGTGTTCGTGCTCATCTGAAGCGCGCCGCTTGCGTTTCAGATGAGCACGAACACCTGCAACTTGTGCCGTGATGCGTGTTACTCGTGGTTCTCCAGGCGCTGGGATCCCTCGAATGTGAAACGACCCAGCTTCACGCCGCCCAGAATGTGAACATGCAGGTGGGGCTGCGTTGCGGCAGAGTCGGGACCGGTGTTGATAACGGAACGGTAGCCGGATTCACCCACGCCCTTGATCTTTGCGACTTCGGGTACAACCTTCCACAGTTTGCCCAAAAGTTCCTCGGGAACATTATCTTGCAGGTTGGTGTAGTGCTTCTTCGGCACGACCAGCGTGTGAATGGGGCACTCGGGCTCAATATCGTCGAATGCGAAGAAATCATCGTCTTCGTACACGATGTTCGTAGGGATTTCGCGTGCAATCAGTTTGCAGAACAAGCAATCGTCCATGGCAACTCCTATCTTGTGGTCGATTATTGCTGATTATTTTACGCCCGCTTTGTGGGGGCTGTGTTGCGAAAAGGGAAAGAGTAAGAAATTTGCGAAGGGAAGGGGTTGGCGGGATGCGCGGGCGATGCGGCTGGTGCGACTGGCGTGTAGACGAGCGACTGGGAACGATACGGCTGGCGTGCGGGCGACTTGCGCAGGTGACGCTGCTGGCGTGCGGGCAGCTGGACGCGGCCGCCTTGCCGCTCACATGAAAAAAGTAAGGAAAGGATAACTTTTTTCGAAAAAGCTCTTGCGCATCGCGCTAAATACGGTATTATGCTCATTGTTAACCAAGGTTAACAAAACAAAGCAGTTGGCAAAACGCTAACCGGGGCAGTGGAAAGAGTCTCTTTGCAAACCTCCTCTCTCTTCTCTCTCCTCTTTATCCACTGCAAAAAATAAGCGGAAGCTCGATCCCTCTCTCCGAGCTTCCGCGCTTTTGTTTTTGCCCGCGTTCTCCTCTGCATGCCTTCATGCTTCTATCGGTTTTGAGCCGGTGGCGGTCGGCGAAAGAACAAGGCTCTGCAGTCCTCGATCCAAGAAAAACTGCCGAAAATAACCTTTCCGCGACGTGTTGCCCTTAAAATCAACCCCTACCTTTCATCAACGCTCTGACCTGCAAAAACGAAAGATTACCCCATGGGGGTACTAGGCGCGCACGCGCATGGAAGTGCATTATGCGGTCAACGATGCGGGGCGCAACCGTCCCGAAAAACCTATCGGAAAGGAAAAGGAACAAATGGCTGAAGAGCAAAATGCGGCTGAAATGCAAGAAGCAGCTGAAGCTCAAGCGTCGAGCGGCGCGCAAAGCGATTCTCTGCCCGGCGAACCCTTACCGAAGCGCAAAGTGAAGCGTGGCTGGATTGTCGCTGGCGTGGTTGCCGCGGTGATTGTGGTGGCAGGTGCTAGCATCTGGGTGTGGCACGAGACGTCCGGCTTCTGCAATTCTGTTTGCCACAGCCCCATGGATTCTTACGTTGAGTCGTATTACAGCGGAGACAAGGGCATGCTGGTTACGGCGCACGCCGAAGCGGACGAAAACTGCCTGAGCTGCCACGAGCCGGTCATGACCGAGCAGGTGGGCGAGGCCATGAAGTGGGTGTCCGACGATTACCCAATGATCCCCGACGGCACCAAGCTGGCGACGGGCAAGGATTTCGCAAGCGAAGAATTCTGCGCTAAGAGCGGTTGCCATAACATGGACGAAGTTGTTGCGAAGACCTGGGGTTTTGAGGGCAACGACGAGAAATTCAATCCGCACAGCAGCCATCAGGATTGGCGCTTGAGTGCGGCGATTGCCATAAGGCTCACGAAACCAGCGTGTTGGTGTGCGAAGAGTGCCACGCCCTGAACATGCCCGAAGGATGGGAGGCCCCGAATGAAAAATAACGGACTCGACCGCCGCTCCTTCCTTAAAGGCGCTGGCATTACGGTTTTAAGCGCTGCCGCTATGGGCGCGCTGAGCGGCTGCGGCAACGGTTACCGCGTTGTTGAAAGCGAAGTTCCTGTTCGCGAAACCGCAGGTCAGGCAAGTGCTACTGGCTGGCTGGGCGAAGCTCCCGAAATCGCCGAGCGCGACATCACCGAAACGGTTGACACCGAAGTGCTGGTTGTGGGTTGCCGCACCGCTGGCCTTCCCGCGATTATTTCCGCAGCTGAGAACGGCGCAAAGGTTCTGGGCGTTGACCGCACTTCCGCCGTTGCCGCTCCGCGCGAAGACATTGGTGCCATTGACTCGAAGCTGCAGCAGGCATCGTTCGCGCAATTCCCCGAGTTCAAGATCGACAAGATGGAAGCCATGGAAGACATCGTTCGCTATGCCAACGGCTTCGTTGATTATGACCTGGTGAAAGTGTAGGCCAATGAGTCCGGCGACTTGATTGACTGGCTGACCGAAATTGTTGAGCGCGACGGCCGTTTGCGCATGGACTTCGAAGGCTCCATTGGTACGCAGGGTCAGGGCGCGCGCGACAAAGCATGGGCTACGGGTCACAGCCCGAATAAGACGGACCTGGGCAAAGAGGACAAGAACTTCAACTTTGGTGTGTCGCTTAAGGAATATGCCGAAGAAAAGGGCGCGGAATTCCGCTGGAACACCGAGCTCATCAAGCTGGAGCAAGACGAAAGTGGTCGCGTGATCGGCATTATTGCGCGCGACGTGAAGGATCGCCATTACGTTCGCATCAACGCCAACAAGGGCGTGATTTTGACAACAGGCGGTTACGGCAATAACCTTGAGATGATGCAGGCTCGTCAGCCGTGGAACCAGGACATTCGCATTTCCATTTCGCGCAACGGCGTAGGTGGCAACTCCACGGGTGATGGCATTAAGGCTGCGCTGTGGGTAGGCGGCCAAATGGACCCGCTGGCTTGCGCGTGCACGTTCAACCGCGCATGCGTTAAGCCTGACGAGACGGCTGGAAACGGCGTTTTGGGCCAATGGTGGTGGTTCGGCGAGCAGCCGTTCATGAAGGTCAACCTTAACGGCAAGCGTTTCTGCAACGAGTCCGGCCCGTACGATTACATGCTACATTCCACCATCATGCAGCCGGGCCACACGTACTGCGACATCTTCGACAGCGATTACGCGGCGCAAGTCAAGCAGATGAACGAAGTGGGCTGCTGCCGTTTGTACCCGTTCGACAACGGCGCGGCGTCGAACATGGACATTAGCCTGATGCCCAAGATGTTCTTCGAGCCCCTGCTGGAGAAGGGTTATCTGCAGCAGGCCGATACGCCCGAGGAACTGGCGCAAAAGCTGAACATTCCGGTGGACAATTTCGTGGAGACGTTCAATCGTTACAACGAAATGGCCGAGGCCGGCAAGGACGAGGACTATAACAAAGAGCCGTATCGTCTGATTCCGCTGAAGACTCCGCCGTACTATGGCATCCGCACGGGCGCGTGGTTCCTGGCAACGCTGGACGGCGTGCGCATCAACACGAATATGCACCCGGTGCGCGCCGACGGCTCCGAGATCGAGGGCCTGTACATGGCCGGCGACTGCTCGGGCGGCTTCTTTAGCGTGAGCTATCCGAACCTGTTCACGGGTTTGGCGTGCGGCCGCACTATGGTGAAAGGCCGACGTGCCGGCATGCTGGCAGCCACGGGCCAGGCGTAAGAGCTGCTGCTCTGCAAAAAATCCCCTCCAGGCGGAAGTGAGAATTATTCTCGCTTCCGTTTTTTTGCCATAATGAAATACCAGCTGGAAGAAGGGAAGCGATGAAAAGCGAAAACAAGCAGCACTCCGAAAAGGATGCCATTCTGTCGGGCGAAGCGCCTTCGGCTGAAGGGTCTTGCCTGGCATCGCCTGCGGCGTCTCGTGGCGCCGGCGTGTCTGCATTGACCGGCGGCAGCGGTGCATCTGCGGTGCCGGATGTTGATGCGGCTCCGACTTCGGCACCTTCTGTGGCGGCTGACCCTTCGGCTGCGGCGACTCCTCATTTGTTTACGCCGGCATTCTGGCGCTCGTTCGTTACGTTGTCGCTGGTTCTTGCCACTATATCGTTCATGAATGTGTCGGTGTTTCCGAATTTCGATGGCATTTTTGCCCCTGCGCGCGACCTGTCGGTGACCGCAAATGCGGTGGTTTTGATTGCCGTTGGCCTGGTGGCAACGTTTCGACCTGCATATTTGCGCGTTGATGCGTTGAATGTTGGCGGACTTGTTATGCTGCTGGTGGGTTGCTTGCTGCCGCTGTCTTTGGGGTTGGGCAGCTTGCCACTTTTGGTTCTTTCTGCCTGCGCAACGGCCGTTGGGCGCGCGTGGGTCACTTTGACGGTGGGCATTGCGGCATCGCGCTTATCGCCACTGCAAGCTGGCGTGATGGTGTCGCTTGCGTTTGTGGTGCAGTGTGTTGCAGCGGCGTTCGCGTGGCTGCTGCCTGTATGGTTTGGCATGCTGTTTTTCCTGGTGGCGCCATTTGCCTCGTGGGCGCTTTCGTGGAAAGAAGCGCAGCCGGTCCTTCATGAGACGCAACAGGGCGAGGCGCCGCACGATTTTTCCGTTACGCGGCCTTCGTCGTTTTTGCCGCTGGATAGCAAGTTATTTGCATGCTTGTTCCTGTTCAGCGTGGCGTTTGGCTGCTCGTTGCGATTTGGCGAGGTAGGGGGCGTGCCTTTGTCGTCGTTTACGGTAATCCTGCCCGCCGCAGTAGTTGCCGTTTGGGTTTTGCTGTCGGGCAAGCGCTTCCCCACGGATTTCGTCGTGCAGATTTCAGTTCTGTTTGTGGTAGCAGGCTTTCTTGCCATGACCATTGATCTGCCTTCTTCTGAAACGGCTGCGGTGGTGTTGCTGTCGGCGAGCAATACGTTGTTTGGCATGGTCGGCTGGCTGGTGCTTATTGCGGTTGCGTCGCGCAACAGCCGCGGCGCGGTAGCGGCTTTCGCGTGGGGTCGTGGTGTTTGCAGTCTGGGGAGCACGTTGGGTGCAACGATTGGCGTGGGCGCGAACACGCTGGCAGGCATGGGAACTCCGTTATTTGGCCTGTTCACGGCGTTGTTGATTCTGCTATTCGTGGGATATGCGCTCATTGGTTTGAAGAATTTCAGCTTCCGTCAGGTTGTTGATGGCGTGACACCGGTGGAAACGACGGTAGCCGCCGCGCCGAAAGCCACCTTCGACGAACGTTGCCATGCAATTGCCAACCAGTACGGGCTCACGCCGCGCGAGCTTGAGGTGTTCCAGATGTTGGCGCGCGGACGCGACCGCACGTATATCCAGGAGCAGCTGGTGGTTTCGCGCAACACGGTGAAAGCGCACGTCAAGCATATATATGCGAAGCTGGATATCCATTCGCACCAAGATTTGATTGATTTGGTGGAAAAGGGTTAGCGGTAGGCCGAATGAAGCCATGCGTGCTTGTCGCAAGTGGTGTAGAATGTTCACAACGATTAACATTTGGGTCGCTTTGGCGTTTGTGGTTGTGCCGGTAGCGCACGACGCGTTGCAGGCGCGGGCGGTTGTGTTGCAATAGGGGGAATATTCATGGAAAAGATGTCCATGTCGATTGAGGATTACCTTGAGGCCATTGTTATGCTGGGCGGCACCACGGAGCAGGCGGTGCGGTCGGTTGACGTAGCGCGCGAGTTGGACGTTTCTAAGGCATCGGTGAATAAGGCGGTTGCTACGCTTAAGACGCGCGGCATGCTTGACCAGCCGTTTTACGGCGATATCACGCTTACCGAAGAAGGCTACGAGTACGGGCAGGCAGTGCTCGAGCGCCATCATCTGCTTACGGTTTTCTTGACGGAAGTCTTAGGGATTCCAGCTGAGCGCGCCGAGGACGAGGCTTGCAAGATGGAGCATGCTATTAGTGACGAGTCGTTCGAGAATTGGAAAACCTACATCAAAAAAGTGACGGGCAAATAGCGTGCGTGCTGCTTGCTCCTTGGTGTTTTCCCTGGTAAACAGCATATGCTTGCAGAAGGCGCACTAATGAGGCGTTTGACTTATACGATTGAGTCCGTCGATGATGGTCGTCAAGTTCAGGCGATTCTGCGCGAACGTCTGCATATGGGCAGGCAGGGCATTCGTGCGGCAAAGTTTCGGGAAAACGGCATTATGCTTGATGACAAGCGCGTTTTTACGATTGATCGCGTTCGTGCAGGTCAGGTGCTGAGCATTGCGGTGGGGGATACCGACGACGCGCTGGCGGGGTCATCGGTTATTGCCACGCCTGGTCCGCTTGATATCGTTTTCGAAGACGATGATCTGATTGTGCTCAACAAACCCGCAGGCGTGTCAACCCACCCTGGCCCCAAACACGTTGATGACACGTTGGGCAACTTCCTCATGCATTATTTTCAGAGCACGAACCAACGATGCTTGCTGCATCCCGTGCAGCGCCTGGATTGGGGGACAAGCGGGCTTATCGTGTTCGCGAAAAATGCCCATGCGCAGGATTTTTTGCAAAAGCGCCTGCATACGGGCGATTTTTGTCGTCAGTACCTTGCGTTTTGCCAAGGTGAGTTTTCGGAAGATTCGGGTACGGTGGATGCGCCCATTGGCTGCATTGGTCATACGTGGCAAACCGCGGCCGTGCGCGAGGGCGGCAAGCCAGCACGCACCCACTATTGGGTGGAATCCCCGTCGATGGTTGACAAATTACCCCACCTTTTGTCAACAAATTCAGTCGCACGCGTCCGTTTGCAGTTGGAAACAGGTCGCACGCATCAGATTCGCATTCATATGAGCCATATCGGGCACCCGCTTTTAGGCGATGCTGACCACGGCGGTAGCGTGGAGTTGATTGCGCGCCCGGCGCTTCATTCGGCGTTTCTGCAGGTAGAACATCCGGTTACGGGGAAGCTTATGACGTTTGAGGCTCCTCTTCCCAATGATCTTGCTGCCCTTGATGCGTTGTTGGCGTAGTTTGAGCCGATTGTAGCCTGGTCGGCGCGCGTGAGGGTGAGTCGGAGCGCCAGAAGAGTGCTCTTCACCGCCCTTGACACTCTTCTGCCGCAATTCGACCTTTCTGCTGTGCTGCTGTCTCACGCTGAGCAATGCTCTTTGCTTCTTTAAGCGTTTCTTGAATCCGAAAATAGGAGGAAATAAAAAAAAGTCGTATTTCCTCCTATTTTTCTGAAGTGCATATTGGTCAAAATAGGAGGAAATCGGGAAAAAATAAAATTCCTCCTATTTTCAACGACTGAAATGCTCTTATGGGCCCGGCGAACCCTCTTGAGGGGGTTTTATTTCTTCAAAACTGATCCCATTCATAGGAGGAAATGATAGAAAAATAAAAATTCCTCCTATATTGCTTATTCTGACAGCACAAAAGATAGGAGAATACTAAAAAATTATCGGTTTTCTCCTATTTTGTATTTAGAGAAGAGGAATCTGACTCTTCGCCAAGCAATTTTAAATTCTCATTCAAACCGTTCGTATTAATTGCCAATAAAAAAACATTCCAAATAGTAGACTATATCGTATAATTGGCGCATGCAGTTATAAGTATACGTTAAGCGTGCAGCCTCTGAACTGGCGCAATCGAGCTAAAGATGCTGCATCGCAAAGGGATCGCTTGGAGGAACTATGGAAAACATTACTCGTCGTTCGTTTGTTGTTGTAGCCTCTGCTGCGGTAGCGGCTGCTCTTGCTGGCTGTTCATCTTCTGGATCGGGCAGTGCGTCGGCCTCGGAGGACAAGAAAGTTGACACCGATCTTGCCCAAATGAAATGGGAGGAAATTCTTGAAGAGGCCAAAGGTCAAAGGGTCGTCTTTCTTGCGTGGGGCGCTGGCGGCGCCGATGCTTACGTTCAGGCGAACTGGGAGCAGCTGACCCAAGAAGTCAAGGAAAAGTACGACATTGAGCTTGAGTGCGTTGAATACAGTGCTGCCGAGTACCAAAAGATCGATACCGATATCAAAAACGGCGGTGATCCTACCTATGATATGTTCTGGTTTACCGGCGCTATGTTCGCGAGCGCTCGCGCAGCCGATGGTGTTTTCGGCGAAAACTGGGTGAAATCCCTGCCGAACAGCCAATACCTTGATTACGACAACCCTTATGTAACGTTTGACGGTGCCGCCACGACCGATAATATGGAGGCTCCGTTCCAGGGCTGCAGCCCTTCGCTTGTTTACTCGCAGGATGCATGGAGCTCAAAGATCGCCTGGAACGCAACGGAAGGCGGCGTGAAAGGCTTGCCCCATAACTTCACTGAGCTTGCATCGTGGGTAAAGGAAAATCCCGGCAAGTTTTCCTATATGGATTTGACCGGCAACGGCGGTTTCCATGGTCAGCTGTTCGTGAAGGCTATCCTCTCCGAGCTCACCGACGATGGCAATGGTGGCTGGAAGACCGTCTACGACGAAGCAGATGATGCTGCAACGCGCCGTAAGAAAATTCTTGCCCACATTGAAGAGTGGTACAAGTGGTCAACTTCTTCCGAGGCAAGCGAGGAAGCATTCAACAAGAAAGCCGCGTACGCTTGGGCTTACCTGAAGGAGCTTGCGCCGAATTTGCTGCAGGGCGACAACGGCGCGCTTTACGTGGCAACCGCACCCGAAATGATGCAGTATGTGAAGGCGGGCGATCTGGCATGCACGTTCACTACCTGCACCTCGGTTGCATCGCGCGTGGCTGCAACACCCGATGCCTACATGGCAAATCCGGCCATTTACATGCTGGATACCTCTGTTGGCTATTGGAATTACAGCATCATTATGAAGAACTCTCCGGCAAAGGCAGCGGCAATGGTTGTTTGCAACCATATGATCAGCCCCGATTATCAGTGCGCCGCTTTCGATATCACCGGCAACGGTTACAACATTTCTGCTGATAAATTGCCCGACGACAAGAAAAAGAAACTCGAAGAAACTATCGAGAAAATGGGTGCTCTGTCTCCCTCGGCCGAAGAGATTGAGAAGAAGAGCTACGCCGACAAGTACGGAAAGCTGACCGCTTGGATTACGTCTGGCTGGGATGTGAACGTCAACAAGGCGTAAACCGCGCGAGCTGTGCGAAGGCTTGCTGCACGGGATATCCGAAAGGTGTTGCCGCGCAACGCCACGTAGACAATCGCGTAGGTAGCGCAAACGCAACCAACCGCACCTGAAAAGCATGCGGGCTCTGCTAAAAAGCGGGGTCCGCATGCGTGGTTGATGCGCCGGTCTTGCATGGCGGCCCACTTGCGCATGACACCATCGCCTTGGCACCTTCGCTCTTGCGGGATTTTAGGAGGAAAACGTGAACTCAAAGCAGAAGCGAAAGCTGAGCCTAGCTGCTTCGTTTTTGCCGACCATTTTGCTGATGGCGGTGGGATATGTTGTGCCCATTGCCACAAATGTGGTGCTTTCTTTCTGCGATGATTCTGGTGCGTTTGTGGGCATAGATAATTACGTGGCAGTGTTCACCTCGTATTACTTTATCGATTCGCTTTTGTTCACGCTCAGAACCGCCCTTCTTTCCACGGTGCTTGCAATGATCATTGCTGTGGTCACGGCGCTTGCGCTGCGCGAGACATTCGTGGGGAAAAAGCTGGTAGTGCTCATGTTTCAATTCAACATGACCATTTCGCGCATGGCTGCTGCCATGGTGTTCATGTTGCTGCTTTCTCAAACGGGGTTTTTAGCGCAAATCGCTCATGAACTGGGAATTATCGAGAAAGCATCGCAGTTTCCCTGGCTGGTGCGCGATTCTGAAGGCGTTGGTCTTGTTGCGGCTTTCGTCTGGAAATTCTTTCCCTACATTGGCATGAGCGTGTTGGGCATCCTTCAGGGAGCGAGTCGCGAATATGAGCAACAAGCGGCTGTGCTGGGTGTGGGGCCGCTGCGTCGTTTTTGGCACGTGACGCTTCCGCTCATTATTCCTGCAACATCGGTTGCGAGTATCATTGTGTTTGCTGCCGCGTTCGGTGATTTTGAGATGCCTACCATCTTGGGCGGAACCACGCATCGCGCGCTCTCTGTTTTCACGTACCTCAAGTACACCGACCCCGCTCTTATGAATAGGCCCGAAAGCTACGTGCTCATGATTGTCATGGCCGTGGTGCTTATGGTGGTCATTCTGACATATAGGCGTTTGACCTTGGGAAACAATGGTGATGCGAAATGAGTCGCCGCACCCGTAACGTCATTATTGCCCTTATGACTGCGGCGGTTGTGGTGCCGCTTGTTCCCGTGGTGCTGTGGAGTTTTGCCGATGTTTGGCCGTTTGAGCTGGTGATTCCCGATTTTTCGCTGCGTTCTTGGTTGCACACGTTCAGCAACGCGCGAGTTCTTGTTGCGCTGCGCAATTCGCTGCTCCTGTGCGCCGGCGTTACGTTTTTGTCGCTTGCTATGAGCTTTTTCGCGGCGAAGAACCTGGGAACAAAGCGCTTCAAAGGACGCAAGCTCATTCAGTTTTTGCTGCTTGTGCCATCGTTCATGCCGCAAATTGCTATCGTTTTTGGTATGCAGCGTGTGTTTTCCCAGATAGGGCTCTACAACAATGTAGCAGGAGTTGTGGTGGCACTTCTTGTTTTCTATGTGCCGTACTGCACGCTTTTGCTTTCTGCCGTGTTCGAAGGCTACGACACCGCCTATGAAGATCAGGCGCGCACGTTGGGCGCCCGCCCTTTGACGGTGCTTTTTCGCGTGACGCTTCCCGCCGTGCGCAGCGGGATCATTGTGACCGCAATCTTTTGCTTCATTGGCATTTGGGCAGCGTACTTGGTGGTGAGCGTTGTGGCGCCTCCAGGCTTTCAAACCATGTCTCTTTTGGCGTTCCCCATGATTTCGTCGGCCTCGAACGGCTATGCGCTTACCGCATGCGTAACGCTTCTCTACATTGCGCCGATTGTGGCTATACTGGTGGTATTCAGCGGTCTTTTGGCGAACGACAAGGTCAAGAAGGCGGCAACGGGCCAGGTGGGCTTGGCAGACCAAGCTACAGAAGAAGCGCGCATCTCTAACACCGGAGGCATTATATGAGTCTTCTTGAAATACGAAATATCCAAAAAAGCTACGTTCCGGGCGAGCCTGTTATTCGCGGCGTTGACCTGGAGGTAAACCAGGGCGAAATAATTGTGCTGTTGGGATCGAGCGGCTGCGGAAAAACAACGCTGTTGAAAACAATCGCGGGTCTGGAAGAGCAAGATGCCGGCACCATTGTCATCGACGGCGTTGATATGGCAGGCGTGCGCACGGAAAAGCGACCCATTGCCATGGTGTTCCAAAAATCGCTGCTGTTCCGCAACATGACGGTGGAGCAGAACATCAATTTCGCGCCGCGTGTGAATCGCACCATGTCAAAGGCCGAATATCAAAAGCGCACCAACGAATTGCTTGAACTTATCGATATGCCCGGCATGGGAAAGAAACGTGCAACGGAGCTTTCGGGCGGTCAAGAGCAGCGGGTGAGTTTGGCGCGCGCCCTTATGACGCAGCCGAAGGTGCTGCTTTTAGATGAGCCGTTAAGCGCGCTTGATGCGAAACTTCGCGTTTCCATGCGGCAGCACATTCGTCGTTTGAATCGCGAGACGGGCACGACCATGGTGTTTGTCACGCACGACCAGCAAGAAGCGGTGGAAATGGCCAGCCGCATTGCGCTCATGCATAATGGTTGCATTCTTCAGTACGCGCTGCCCCAAGAGTTCTACACGCATCCGGCGAGTTACGAAGTGGCCGAGTTCTTCAACTGGAAAAACTACGTGCCTGCCACGAAAGTTGGCTCGCGCGTGCGGTGCGCTTTGGGGGAGTTTTCTTTTCCTGCGTCTGCGCTGCCCGATGGGCCGTGTGTGCTCTGCGTTCGCCCCGAGGCAGCGCGTATTGTACGCGAAGGAGAAGGTGCCGACTCCGGTTGTAATGCAGCCCCCGTTTTGGAGGGCGCGGTGCATGATGTTGTTCCGTTGGGACCCTTGAGTAGCGTGAGCGTGCGTGTTTGCGGCGTTGATTTGGAGCTTTCAGTGCGATCAACCGATGTCGCCCAAGCAGGGGAGTTCTTACGATTCACGCTTGATTCCCAGATGATTTGGCCAGTAGCCATGCCTGAAGGGGTGCGTTTCGAAGGCATGGAGACCAAGATAGAAACACCTGAAGCGGCAGAAGAGACGCCGGCGCTTGAAACGTTGGCGCGCACGACTTCGCCAGGAACATCGTTTGCAATCGCGTCATCCAAATAAGTGGTTCAAGAAATGCGAAAGAGAGGAGCATTTCAATGAAAGCATTTACCAAAGAAGAAGTGGCACTTATCGACATTGTTGAGAAAGGCTTGGAAGGCAACGGTCTGACCGACGAGGATATGGTAGCGCTGTACAGCGTTGACCCTTATTCGCGCGTGGCGGCTTATATCCGCTGGGCGGGCGGCCAGTATCAAAAGGAACTGTGTAACGGTAAAGCCGAAATTCACGGTCAAATTGGGCTCAACGGCACGCCTTGTCCCAAGAATTGCAAGTTCTGCACGTTTGCCATTTGCAATAATTTGCGCCACGGTAAGCTGGAAACGCCGCTGGAAGATGTTGTTGAGTACGCAAAAATGTACGTAGAGGAAGGCGCAAATGCTGTTTTGCTGCTGGCAACCGCTTCGTATCAGTTTGAGCGCGTTCTTGAAAACGCTCAGGCCGTGCGCGAAGTTATCCCTGATGATATGCCGCTTTTGGTGAACATCGAAGATGTTGATCTTGAGCGTGCGAAGCGCTTGAAGGCGGTTGGTGTCAATGGTGCGTATCATGCGGTGCGCATGCGTGAAGGCGTTGACACCGGCATTCCGGAGTCCGATCGCTTGGCAACGTTTAAGGCGCTGCACGATGCGGGCTTGAGTCTTTCCACGTGCGTGGAGCCCGTTGGTCCCGAGCATACGCCGCAGGAGTTGGCGTACTACACGCGTATTGCCATTGAAAGCGGCGCGAACTCTGCGGGCGTTGGCCGTCGTGTGACGGTTCCAGGCACGCTGGTTGACAATCGTGGCATGATTGACGACATCGAAAACGCACGTAACGTTGCCATCTATCGTCTTGCTGCGGGGCCAAAACCCATGCTGAACTGCGCAATGGCAACGTCGCTTTCCGGCGCTGCGGGCGCGAATCTTGCTTGGGCGGAAGTAGGTACGAATCCGCGCGACGTGAAAGAACGCACCGAAAAAGGCGGACGTGGAACGAATATCAGCTTGAATCGCCGGTTGTTCCAGGCGGCGGGATACGAAGTTTTGGAAGGGCCTTCGCAGGGTTGGATTTTGTAGGGCGCGGCAGTAAGTTCCGTGGCTGCTCGTGCGTGAGGGCGCAGAGCTTCGTCGATTTTCCGGGCGCTTGCGTGCTTGCATGCCTTCGCTTTCTTGGTGCCATGCATTCTTGAGGATTGAACTATGGGATATGCCATTACATACGCCGATACCGCAGATGAGCAGGTGAAAACCCTTGTCGATGCGGCATGTAAAGGAGTTCGGCTGACTGCCGAACAGCTTGTAACATTGCTGGACGTTGCCGAAGGTACGCCTACGGCTGAGTATGTGCGCGAAAAGGCCGATGGCTTGTCCCGCGCGGCGTGCAAAGGACGTGGTTTCATCCATGCGCAAATCGGGCTCGATCGCCTTCCGTGTCCTGAAAATTGTCGGTTTTGCCTGTTCGCTGCGTGTAACAAGCAGGAAGAAGACGACAGTCCGTTTCTTGTTGATCTCGACGATGTGATTCATGCAGCGAAGCTTTTTGCTGCGGGTGGCGCACATCTGATCTCGCTCATGGCAACAGCTTCGTATCCGTTTGCTCAGCTTGAAAAAGCGGTGCGTTTAGTTCACGAAGCTGCTCCGAATGTCGCTCTTATGGTTAACGCTGCGGATATGGATATTGAACAGGCAAAACGTTTGCGTGATGCGGGTGCTTCGGTGGCGTATCACGCGTTGCGGTTGCGCGAAGGTGAGATCACCGATATCAAACCCGAAGCGCGTAAAGCAACCATGCGCGCCATTCGGGATGCTGGTTTACAGCTTATGACGGGCGTTGAGCCTCTTTTCGCCCAAGCAACAAGCGCTGAAATCGCCCAGGTCATGTGTCAGATTCGCGAATTTTCGCCGTACTGCACGGGTGTATGCAAGCTTACGAAAAGCGATCACGCGAACTGTTCGCTGTCTTCGGCAAGTCTTGAGCGGGTGCGTTATGTTGCGTGCGTTCTTCGGTTGGCCGTGGGGTTTTCGGTTCCCGTGGGGTGTGCTGGTGCTGTTGCCTGGGTTGATGCGGGCTGCGACCCACGTGGGCGCGGCTATGCGACAAACGATGAGACGCTTCGCCAAAAACTTGCCCAGGCGCGACAAGATTTGGAACGGGCGGGCTGGGTTGTGCCTGATAAAATGCCTGATGATGTTTGGGTTTGATGAGAGCGCTTCGGCGATTTGCTTTAAGATGGTTCAGCAGGAAGGCGGCGTTGGGGCCAACGGAAGCTCCCGATAATGCAAAAGTCCTGGATGGCGGAAGGAAAACAATGGAGCTAACACGGTTTATAGATGCGAATTCGTTTAAGACGCAGCCGTTTGTGCCAAGCGAAGAAGAGTCCGATCAGGCAAATGCGCGGGCGCTAGAAGCGGGCCTTGCGGGCATTGCGAGCGTTGCCAATGCAGCAAGTGTCTTGGGTGCAAAGCGCGCCGAATGCGACGTGAGCGTTGTTGTTGTGGCCAATTCGTCCTCCACTGAGCCGGTGAAAATTCCCACGGAAGATCCCGCGGAATTCTTCGTTGCAAAGCCTGCACACGAAGATGAGCTGACTATTCGACCGCTGCAGTTGCAAGAAAACGGCGAACCGCTTATTGCTGCGCCTTTGCGGTTGTGTGCAAAAATGGGTGTGCCTTCTGTTACGGTGATTCTTCCTGAGTCGGGCGAACACTCTCAAACTGTCAAAGATGCCGCAGAACAAGTGTTATCCCAGCTAGATGGCATAACAGCTGAGTTTGTATCCCTGCGTGAAGTGCCAGGGAATGTAGAGATATTCGATTTCGATGCATCGCTGTTGACTGCGCTGCTTGATGCGGCGGAGGCGGTTGGTTCTTGCATGGTGCTGGCGCTTGATGCGTGCGCTCCGCGCATTCAGCCACGCCACCTTGCGCAGCTTTTCGATGACTTGAAGCGAGAACCCGAGTCCGAAATAGTGACCTCGTGGAGTGCGTGGGCGCGTCATTACCCGTTCCTTTTTTCCGTTGCGTTTCTGAAGAAGCTGCGTGCCGTTGGATGGAGTTATACCGCACGTGCTCAGCGCGAAAGTGCTGATGAGGGTGCTGTTTCTTGTAAAGATTCCCAGAAGCCAGAGGACTTTCCCTGCGCATTTCCCGTGACGCAGCTCCTTGATGCACGCGTGAGAGACAGCGTTTTTGGCGAAGAGCGCTTGGATGTTTCTTCTCCCACTCCCGCCCCGTTTACGGAGTTCGTCGCAGGGGCGCAGCTCTCGGCGCTTGAGGCGGTCGCATTGTCGCGAAAGCAGGAACTTTGCGAGAGCGACGAGGAGCGTGCGGCGTTAACGGAGTCGCTGACTGAAGCCGATAAGCGTTTGCTCAATGCTGCCAATATGGTGCGCGGTTTCGCGAAAGAGCTGGCTGGTCAAGCGTGCAGAGAAGGGGATGCGTGCGAAGGTGGTCGGACCCGCAAAGATGACTTTCTGCGCGAAGGCGCTTCTGGCGACCGAGAAGACTTCGCTGCCGATCTTGCCTGGGCGGCAGAATGGGCAGCACGCAACAAGAGCGATTTTCCGCTGTTCGCGCAGCGTTCTTGCCGGGACTCTTTGGCGTATCTAGACACTGCGGCAACATCGCAGCGCTGTTACCAGGCAATTCACGCCGAACACGAGTTTGAGCAGAGCGAAAACGCGAATGTATATCGCGGATCGTACGATCTTTCCATGCAAGCAACGTTCCATATGAACGATGCGCGCGCCGTGCTTGAATCGTGGATCAATGCCGATCGTCGCCAGACGGTGCTCACGGCAAACACCACGGCTTCGCTGAATCTGGTTGCGCAGGCGTGGGGCGATCGAAACATTAGCGAAGGGGACTTGATTGTTGTTCCTTTCTGCGAACATCATTCGAATTTGCTGCCGTGGATGCTTTTAGCAAATCGCAAGCATGTGCGCATCGGCTATCTTCCGGTTCTTCCGAATGGCGAGCTTGACCTGGAAGTATATCGGGAGCTCTTGATGCAAAAGCCCAAGTTGGTGTGCGTTGCACATATTGGCAATGTTTTGGGCATTACGAATCCCGTAAAAGAGATGGCGCAGGAGGCTCATCAGGTGGGCGCGCGGTTCGTGCTTGATGCGGCGCAGTCGTTTCCCCATATGAAACTTGATGTGAAGGAGCTCGGTGCCGATTTCGTGGCGTTTTCTGCGCATAAAGCATACGGCCCCAACGGTATTGGCGGGTTGTGGATATCCCCTGATGCAGCGGAGGAAATGGAGCCGCTGGCGGGCGGTGGCGGTACGGTGAGCCACGTTGGCCTGGATTCCTATTATTGGCGAGCAGGTGCCATTCAGTACGAGGCGGGCACGCCGCCGCTGTCTCAACTGTTCGGTTTTGCGGCTGCCGTGGAGTATTTGGATGCTTTGGGCGTGGAGTGCATTGAGCGGCATAGCAGGATTTTGACGCAGCTTCTTATGGGTTTGTGCCAAAAGCTCGGTTTTGTTCGCGTGTGGGGGCATCATGATACGAAAGATTCGCAGACGGGCTTGGTGAGCATGTCCGTTGCAGGCGTTAACTCTTCGGCTGCAGGTGCCATGCTTGGCAAGATGGGCGTGGCAGTGCGCTCGGGCGCTCATTGCGCGCACCCGCTTGCAGCATCGATGGGGCTTTCGGGCACGATTCGTGTGAGCTTTGGCGTATATAACACGCCCGATGATGTTCTTGCTGCTTGCGCTGCGTTAGCGGTTGCTCATGATTTGGGGCAGCAGGAAAAATAGCGAACGCGGGAAGATTCAGATTGGGAGACAATGGAGAATATGCAGCCATCATCGGTTTCGGAACATTATGCGCAGGTTGCTCAGCAGGTTGCTGCTACTTTTGGGAAGGATGCCCCGCTTGGTACTTCCTCGTGTTGCGAACCTGCTCTTTCTGCAGGTGAAGCAGCGTTTCTTTATGCGCGAGATGCCCTTTCAGACCTGCCTGAATCTGCTCTGGCAGCAAGTCGCGGCTGCGGAGACCCTGTTGCAAAAGCGTTGCTGCAGCCAGGAGAGCGCGTGCTTGATTTGGGAAGCGGCGGCGGTATTGATGCAATTATTGCATCACGCCTGGTGGGTGAGGGCGGTCATGTGTACGGAGTGGACATGACGCCTGCCATGATTGAGCTTGCGTCGGCGAATGCAGCTGCTGTTGGCGCGCATAATATCGAGTTCGTTCAGGGGAATATTGAGAAGCTTCCTCTTCCTAATGCTTGCGTGGATGTTGTTTTGTCGAATTGCGTCATTAACTTTGCCAAGAAAAAACAGCAAGTTATGAGCGAAGCGTATCGCGTTTTGGCGCCTGGTGGGCGTTTTGTGGTGAGCGATATTGTGCTCTACGGTGCGCTTCCGAGTGAAAAATATGCTCAGCCGCTTGAGCGAATCACGGGATGCACGAATGGTATTGAGCTTGTCGATATGTATCGCCAACACTTGCTTGATGCGGGGTTTTCCCAGGTAGAGATTGAATCAAAAACGCTTTACACGCTTGACGTGCTGCAAGAAAAGGCTCAGCGTAAAGACCGCATGGCTTTCTTTGAGGCGCTGGAGAATAATCCCGAACTTGATGCGCTAAGCGGAAGCGTGATCATTACGGCAGTAAAGTAGCTTTGTGGGGCGAACTGTCTTATTGGTCGTTTTTGCGAGTATCTTCGCGGGCGGCGGTGAGGATAATGCCCTGCAGAATGTCCGATTCGCTTGCGACAAACGCGTTCGTGCCGGCAGCGCGCAAAACTTCCTGCTGGATGATAAGTCCGGCGTTGATGACGCTCGCGCGTTCGGGCTGCAAGCCCACGCGATGCATTCTTTGGTCGAGCGTCTTGGCTGATAGTTCAGAAAACAACTGATCGAGCTGTTGTTTTGTTACGGTGTAACCATGAACGCGCTCGGAATCGTATACTTCCATGCGTTCTATCATGGAAACGATGCTTGTGGCTGTGCCCGCAACCGACACAATATGTGCCGCGTGAAAACCTTGCTGTTTCATGTTCTGGAAATACGGTTTAAAGGCATCGCGCACCCATTGACGGCTTTCCTGAACTTGGGTGCTGTCAAGAGGGTCGCACGTAAGGGAGCGCTCCGTCATACGGCGGCATCCAATGTCGAATGAGTGCGCAAAATCAGGCTTTTGACCTGCGATTCCTGCAATAATCTCCGTAGATCCGCCGCCGATGTCGGTCACAATGATAGGTTGTCCCGCGAAGTCCATCGAAGCACCCATGAAGCTTAGGGCTGCTTCTTTCTCGCCGGGGATAACGGAAAGCGTGACGCCCATCTTCGCTAATCCTGCGGCAAATTCATCGGCGTTATGCGCATCGCGGGCAGCGGACGTTGCCATGGCGATGATGCGCATGCTGCTTGCGCCGTCTCCGGTTGCTTTTTCGTTGACGCCTGCGGCGCTGGCATTTCCGGCTGCGGCGCCAGTATTTTCGTCCGCCGTATGGACGCTATCGGACGATTCGCCGTTTGAATTGGCGTTTCCGTAATGAGCGACAATGTCCAAAAACCCGCGCACGGCGCAAAAGACGCGTTCCATTGCTTCGGGTTTAAGAACACCGGTGGCATCCACATCTTCGCCAAGATTTGTGATAATGGCGCGCCTTGCCAAGGGTCGCACGCTGCGCCCGTCTGTTTCCCCAACAAGAAGACGGCACGTTACCGTTCCAATGTCGATTGCGGCATAGCGCGCGGGTTTTACCTGGTCATCGGTATTGTCACAGGGGTTGTTCAGGGAGCGGGTCATGCGCTATTCAACTCCGAACAAGGGATCAAGAATCACGGAATACCACGTTTCAGGAGCAGATACGCTCCCTCGCTTGATGTAGAGATTCGTGTCGGCCATGGTGCCGTCGTCGGGCAAGCCGTAGACCAAAACAGAATGCTCACCTTCATTCACCCAGCCATACTTTTCATGCGCCATTTCCTCGATGCCAGTTTCGGACTGCAGGTAATCGCGCGTAGCGGCAAGATCGGCGTTGCGGTCGGTCACCGCCTGATACTCCGCGTTCACCTTATCCAAATGGCGCATTTCGGTGTAATACTGCTTCGCCGCCGGGTACATGAACATGCCGGCAATCACCAGGCATGCCGCAACGGAAAGCGCTGCTACGCGACGACGCGTGCCGAAGAGCGCGCCAGTGATTTTTGAGAACAGATTTCCCGATGCGCCCTGCTTTTGCGCGCGCCCGGATTTACCATCCGCGGAGAAACCGCTTGTTTGTGCGTGCAATCCTGCCTTCTTGGCGGCAGAATCTCTCAAGAAACGGCTGGTCACAGCATTGCTTACGCCACCTGCGGCGCTTGCAATCCAGCCCAGGATACCAACGTTTTCCTGGCTCGCTGCGTGAGCTGCGCGATAGCCGCCTTGGCGTGGGCTTGACGCATTAGGCTGCATACGTTGGGCGCGCCGCTGGGAAGGGCCCATTTCTCCCTTGTACACTGCCGCGCGCGGGCCGGCATTTGTGGCAGCAGTCGAAGAAGCATCGCCAAATTGACGGTCGTATGCTCTACCTGCTTTTTCTTTCGCTCGCTTTTGCTTTTTGTCGGAAAGCTTTTGCAGGAATGTCTTGTTTTTCTTCGAAGCTTCGCCGTCTTGCGCATCGGTGCTGTCTGCCTGCTCTTCTTCGGAAAGGAATTCGTCGTAAGAGAGAATGGCGGAACGCGGCGAACTCTGCATGCGTGTTGCGCGCACGTCGCGTGCCGAACGGTCGCGCGTGTCAGACGCGCCAAAGTCGCTGAAATCGCCGAAGTCGCCGAAGTCGCTGAACGTGTCGAAGTCGTCGAACGCGAAGCGATTGTCGCGCACTGCACGCGATGTACGCTTGCCTGACGTGCGGTTTTCATGGGGCGCATGTTCGTTGCGACTGCTGCTTGTGCTGCGGTAAGCGTGGGCGCTTCCCATGCCGCCGCCGTGCCCGCTGTTTTCGCCGCGTGAACTGCGGCTACAATCGGCGGAGCCGTTTTTGCTGGTGGGGCGCATGGTTCTGCCAGCGCTTGCGCTGCTGATGTCGTCAAAGCTGCCAAAAGAGCGGCTGCTTTGCGTTGGGTACGTATAGTCCGAAAGGGATGCGGAAGGCATGCGATTCGGCTCGTAAGCGAAATTGGTTTCTTGGCCGCCTTGCTGGCTCCAGCGGTCAAAATGTCTCGCTTGACTTGAGCTGCTGTAGGCACGATTTCTCTGTCCGGCCTGATAGTTTTGGCTGTTCCGGCGATTATCGCGGGAGGCGACCCTTCCGTTTTCGCGCACAGAAGCAGAGCCGCGCAGTGCGCTGCCCCGTTTTACGTCGTCAAAAGACAGAATGTTCGCTTGTCGTGCCAAGGAAAAAGCCCCTTTTTGCATTTTGCTTCGTTTTTTGGTGTGTGTAATGCAAGAGCTTTACTAGCATAGCACACGAGCCCGTTGCAATGGTACGCGCCGCGGCGAAATCCATTCTTTTCTCCCTATTCTAGAAACGCGTGAGACAAGCGCACTTTATTTGATAAAATGCCCTGTGGCTGTAAGTGGGAGCGTGGCGGAATGGCAGACGCAGCGGACTTAAAATCCGCCGCCGCAAGGCGTGAGGGTTCGAGCCCCTCCGCTCCTACCAGGTTTGAAAATTGGAAAGAAGACAACGGAACCATTGGAAAGGGCTTTCCTTCGGGGGCTCGAACCGATGAGGTGGAATTCCGTCAAGAAAACGTGCCAGTGGCACGTTTTCAGGAATTCGCCCGACCGAGCTTGCGAGGGAGGGGTCGGCCTTTGCCGAAGGCAAAGCCGGAGCCCCTCCGCTCCTACCAAGTTTGAAAATAGGAACCCACTTCCTCTTCGTCTTTTTTGTTTTGCCCGCAATGAAGTCTTCGTAGGTCGCGACTTTTTCGAGATGAGCATAATATGAGCACCGATATCAACGATCTTATTTCTTTGAACGATAATCCTCCTGCCGATTTTCAGGAGTACCTTGATCAATACGCGGGCGTTATTGGCGATTTGGTGAATCGTTACATTCCCCACGGCGATCACCCCGACATGGACCGTTATCTGTACGGGCCGCTGATGAAGTACAGCAAGAACGGCGGAAAGCGTCATCGTCCGCTTATTGCTTTGGCGGGTTGCCTGGTTGTTGGTGGCGACATGAATAAGGCTATCAGTTCCGCGGCGGCCATCGAGCACTTTCACACCGCTGCGTTGATCCACGACGACATTGCCGACGAGGCCGAGCTGCGCCGCGGCGAGCCGTGCCTGCATTTGAGCGAAGGCCTGGGCCTTGCTCTGAACATGGGCGACTTGGGACTTTCCCTGGTCAACGGCACGGTAATCAACGATCCCACGCTTGACGACGCCGTGAAAGTACGCGTTGTGACCGAGCTCATTGAAATGACGCGCCGCACTATTGAGGGTCAGGCAATGGATATCGGCTGGGCGCGCGACGCTCGCTATGATATTACGCCCGAAGATTATCTGATTATGGCAACGCATAAGACCGCCCATTACAGCGGTGCGGTTCCGCTGGCTGTTGGCGCCATTGTCGGCGGCGGCACCGAGGCGCAAATTGAAGGCTTGCGCAACTTTGGCCTGGACACGGGCTTGGCCTTCCAGATTCAAGATGACCTGCTGAACCTTATTGGCGAAGAAGAGTCCACCAAGAAAGACTTCCGCAGCGACATCACCGAAGGAAAGCGCACGTTGGTTGTGGTGCATGCGCTGCATCACGGCACTGAGCAGCAGCGCGCCCGCCTGGTTGAGATCTTGTCCAACAAAGAGAAGGATCCGGATGCTCTTGCCGAAGCGGTGGAGATCATGCAGGAAACGGGAAGCATTGAGTACGCGCGCAATTATGCACAGAATTTGACGAGCATTTCCAAAAACAGGCTTCTGGGCGTGGTTGATCCTAGTCCTGCTCGTGACCTGCTTATTTCCATGGCCGACTGGTTTGTGAATCGTTTGGACTAGCGTTATGGAAACCGTTCGTTTGCAACATACAGGAGCAGCTGTAGAGGATGTTCAGCAGCGCTTGGTGCTGGCTGGTTTTCTGACCGATGCCGACGTTGATGGCGTCTATGGCGAGAAAACCGCCGCCGCGGTAAGCTCGTTTTGCCTTGCGCACGGCTTGCCCGCAACGGGTGAGGTCGATGAGAAAACGTGGTCTGCCCTGGTAGATGCATCGTATTCCATGGGCGATCGCACGCTGTATCTGCGCATGCCGTTCTTCCATGGCAACGATGTGCGCCAACTGCAACGCGCGTTGGGCGCGTTGGGCTTCGCGTGCAACGACGATGGCATTTTTGGCGCGTATACCGAAGCCGCGCTGCGCAAGTTCCAGCTGAACTTGGCGCTGTACGGCGATGGCATTGCAGGTGCGCAAACCTTCCGCGCTATTCGCAACCTGCGCCATTCCTGGGAAGGTAAGCCTGCGGCGGTTCCTGGCGCTCATCTGGGATTTTCTCGCGCAGCCGATGTTTTGGGCGAACACACGCTGTGTCTTTTCGGTACCTCGAAATTCACTCGCAGCGTGGCAAGCCGCATGTCGAATCTTGCGCTGGCAACGAATCCGAACTCGCACATCGTAAGCGCTGATTCGCTGTTGGTGGCTCCCGATCAGAACATGTGCTTCGTGCATCTTGTTTTGCCGGGCGAAGAGCGTCCTGCGCAGCAAAAAGCCGTTCCCGTGGTTCAAATGGACGATGAAGAGGGCAGCTTGGCTCTGCGTATTGAGAACGCGCTGAATGCCGTAAAGGGCGATTCGCCGCGCCGCATTGCCATTCAGGTGCCCGGTGAAGCATGGGAAGATGCAGGTGAGGCGCGCGCTGCGCAGCATTATGCGGTCACGTTGCTTGATGCTTTGTGCGTTGCGCTTTCCAATGAATAAGCCAACGAGCAAAGTCAACAGAGAAACCTACGAATAGAATCTAACGAATAAAACGGCTTCGTTCGCATTCCGTTTGCTTCCACCCAAAGAGAGGGCATGAATTCTGCCGAAAAGGCAAGATGTTGCCTATATGTTTGTTTCCGCGGGTGCTTCATCGCGTCTTTCGCGCGTATAATGGAGGCGTCAAAATGCGCGCTGCGCGTATGGTGTCTGTGCGCTACTCCCCCATCGAACAAGGAGGCTGCTTTATGGAAACCGTAAACCCTATTGAAGTTGAGGCACAGGTTGCTCAAGATGCGCCCGCAGTAGAGAGCACCATTACCGAATGGCAGCCTGACAAGGGGCTTATTCAGGTCAAGTCCACCGATGGCACGTCGCTGGCGGACATCAAGCTTACCCCCGAAGAGCTGGCGCTCATTGACCAGCGCGCCACCGAAATTGACCTGACCGACAGCAACGTTATTGTCGAATTCGGCTCGAGCAGCCAAAAGAACATTGCGGACTTCTCCGATCACGCGCTTGAAAACGTCAAGACCAAGGATTTGGGCGAAGTGGGCGGCATGATTTCCACTCTGGTCACCGAGCTCAAGGGTTTTGACATCAAGGGCGAGGAAAAAGGCGGTTTCTTCGGTCTGTTCAAGAAGGCGCCGGCAACCATCGAGCGCATGAAGGCTAATTACGCCAAGGCAGAGGCAAACGTTGACAAGGTGTGCAACCAGCTTCAGGCGCACCAGAATCAGCTGAGCAAGGACATCGTGCTGCTCGATCACATGTACGACGCGAACCTGGATTACTACAAAGAGCTCACTATTTACATTTTGGCTGGTAAGAAGCGCCTTGAGGAAGAGCGTGCCGGCAAGCTGGTTGAGTTGAAAGCCGAAGCCGACCGCACGGGTGCCGTGGAAGACGCCCAGCGCGCCAACGATTACGCGGGCCTGCTTGACCGCTTTGAGAAGAAGATCTTCGACTTGGAGCTCACGCGTGCCATTAGCATCCAGATGGCTCCGCAGATTCGCTTGATTCAGAGCAGCGACATTGTGATGGTGGAAAAGATCCAAACCACTTTGGTGAACACCATTCCGCTGTGGAAGAACCAGATGGTTCTGGCCCTGGGCGTGGAAGACATGCGCCAGGCCACCGAAGCAACGCGCGCCGTTTCCGACATGACCAACGAGCTTCTGAAGAAGAACGCTGAAACGCTGAAGCAGGGCACCATTGCCGTTGCCGAGGAATCCGAGCGCAGCATTATTGAGGTGGAAACCATTCAGGAGACGAACCAGAAGCTCATCGAAACGCTTGAAGAAGTGCTGCGTATCTCTGCGGAAGGCCGTCAGAAGCGCGCCGATGCAGAATCTTCTTTGGGCCAGATCGAAGACGACTTACGCGCAAAGCTTCTTGAGATTAAGGCATAGTGCCTGATAGCAAGAGCAAAAAAGCAAGTGTGTTCAAGAGCCGCGGCCGATGTGTTGGCGGCGGCTCTTTACCATGATTGCATTGAACGGAAAACGAATAGCAGGAGTTTTCATGGGGCTGATTCTTAGTTTGGTTGCGGCGCTTGTTGCGATAGCGGGGCTTTCGGCCGGCGCTATTGCGTTGGGTCGTGCGGGGTCGAACGCCGAAAGGCGGCGGCGCTTGCTTACGAGCGGCATAACATCCGAGCAAGACGCTAAGCTGCGCCAAGCAGAGCGCAGCCTCGGCCAATCGCGCCTGCAGCTTCATGGATTGCGCGACGCGCAGCTTAGAAATGAAGCCACGGTGGCTATCGAGAAAGCGGGCAAGCTCATTGATGCTATGCGCAGCCAGCCCGAAGAGATTCGTCGCAATAATCAGTTCTTTGCGTATTACGTGCCTACGCTTGATATTGTGTTGAAGAAGTATTCGGCGCTTGAGAACAGCAACACACTTGAGGGCGACGATCTTCTGCAGAAGACCAAGGGACATATGCAGGATATGGCGCATGCGTTCGATTTGATGTATGACAACATGTATAAAGATGAAGCGCTTGATTTGGATGTGGAAATCGAAGCCATGAAGATGTCGCTTAAGCGAGAAGGGCTTTCTTAGCTGGGAATTTTCGTTTAATTGCATTGCTTGAAGTGGTAGGGGTCTCTCGCGATTTGCGAAAGACCCCTTTTGCGTAGGCGACCTGCGTGGTTCGCGCGGGTCAGAACTTGCGCGAACCTTCCAGTGTGACATTGAGCGCTTTTGCGTACCGCACGGCTTGCGCGCCCTGCGCCCTGCACTTTATTTCCAGGAGAAGTTGTCCGCACCGGCGGCAAGCTCGAAATCATGTTTGACGATTCCCAGGTCGATTGTTGAGCAGGGCCCGCCTTTCGACACGGCGCTTACGGTTTCCCCGTCGTCTTCCAGCGTGAAGTAGAAGCTTTGTTGATTGATGGCGGTTGGTGCAAGGCAGGCCGCTTTCATGCCGCGTTTGAACCACGTGGGTGATGATTCGGATATATTCGAAAGGTCTTCCGCGGAGCGTGTTTTGCGTGATTTGCCAGGCGTTTCGCCCTTTCCTAACGAAATAACAATGCAGAGTTTTTGACCTTCGGGAATCATTTTGCGCACCACGCGTTTAGAAAATGTCAGGGCAACCCAGCAGGTGTTCAGCCCCATTTCTTGCGCAAGCAGAACAAGCTCTTCACCGTAATACCCGCATTTTTCTTCCAGGTCGGCGGAATTCGGCCCCGCTAGCACAAGGTAATTGCTCACGCCGGTGAAATGTCCATAACGGGCTGCAAAATTACTGAATGCTTTCGGCTCGTCCGTTACCAGGAAAATGTTCAAACCGCTTTCTTCGTTGCAGGCATCAATGCATGCTTGCAACTTCTCTAACTGGGGTTTTGTGATTGCCTCGGGTGTGCAGTTTCGTACAGAATGACGTGCTTCCATAAGACGAAGTATGTCGTTTGTCTGGTCGAAAAAATGTTTCATAGTGTGCCTTTCAGATGGTGATGGCGTGACAGCAAGCGCTTTGCGATGCACGCAATTTTGAACAATTTGTGGCAAACGTCACTTTTTATCCATTTGCGATTGTTCTTTTCCTAAAACAGAACAATTAGCGTTACTATAGCGCTACTGTTTGCGGGATATGTGCGCATCATTGCCCGCTTATTGTATCGCTGGCGTTCGTTGTTCGCCTTGCGCGGGGGAGTTTTTGCGCAGGATTTTAACAGGCGCGACGGACCGATTTTCAAGGGAGTGCCCATGAGTAATGCGTTTTCTGCCGTAAGTAATCTGATGAAAAAGGCGTGCATTGCATGCGTTCTTGTTGCTGCTTTAGTGGGCTTGACTGCGGCGATTGTCCCGCAGCGCGCTTACGCCGATGCCCCTACGTATACCATGTCGGTTGTGGCGGGCGAAGACGCCCCGAGCTCTGTTGCCCCTGGTGATACGTTTACGGTGTCGCTGGAGTTGCAAAATAACGGAAGCAGTCAGTACACCATGTACGCTATGTCGGCAACGGTGCGCTACAACACCGGCATGCTTGATGTAGCATCGCTGGATACGAACAACAGCATTGACGTTTACACGAAAGACGCAGGTGACGGTTGGACCGATGCTGTGCTGAATTTCAAGTCCCCCACACTTAAGGGTGTGACCTGGGATAATGGAACTCCTTTAATGAATATCACGTTCATTGCGCGCGAACAAGGTTCCACTTCCATGGAAATCCGCCGTGTGAATATCTCCAATTCCACGGGCATGGGAAGTTACGCGTGCACGTGCAACGATGCCGTGATTACCGTTTCAACTTCTTCGGATGCCGCAGCACCCGTTGAGCCGTCTACGGGCGAGTCGGTTGGAACAACGGCGGGTGTGGAAGCCCCCGAAGCCGATCCTTCTACGTTGGAAGGCATTGATACGTCCGACGAGATGACCGCCGAGGAAAAAGCCGAGTACGAGGCCACGCGTAATGGCGAGCTGGCGTCGGGTTCGGCTTCGGCATCGGGCGACAAGGCTTCCGTTGATGCCTCGAAAGATGGAAAGGCTGCGGACGACCAGATGCCCATGATGCTGTATGTGCTGATAGGAGCGTTGGTTGTTGCCGTTATTGCTCTTGTTGCGGGCGTTATCGTGCACAAGCGTCGTAAGCAGGCAGAGGGACAGAGCGGGCAGGCGACCCCGAAAGAATAGCACGTAGTTTAAGATCGTCTGAACTGAAACGCCGGCAGCCGTTGGGGCTGTCGGCGTTTTTTATGAACTGGGGACGAACGGTAAAGCCGCGCCGCGCTGCGTGGCATCAGATACGAGCGCACAAATGCGCCGCCTACGCTTCTTCTTTCGCGAACGTGTCGGGGCGGGCAAGCGCCTCTTGCTGTCGCAGCTGTGCAAGCTTCAGGCCGTTTTTCACAAACTCGGTGCCATAAGCATGACGCACGGTGTGCGTATAACGTTCATGGATGGCATCGGTGAACTTCCCGCGCTGAAACGCCAAGCAGTCAAAGACCTCTTGACCTGCGTCAATGTTGCAGAAAAACGCAATCATGGCATCAAGAACTTCGAGTGCTGCAGCGTTTACCGTGCAGGTGCGTCCGCCGGGGAAAATGATTTTCACGGTGCGCAAATCATAGTGCGCGGCGTTCTTGAAGTTCTGGATTGCCTGAATTTGATCGGCGCGCGTGAACGGCTGGGCAGGCGTGCATGCAAGCCAAATCAAGAGAAGCTGGGAGAAAAGAACGTCTTGCTTGTTCAGGCCCAAAGAATCAGTGGGGTTCAAATCGAACATGCGCAGCTCAATATGGCTGATGTTGCCCGCGCGCAGGGAATCCAGGCTGTAGGCGCCGCTTGGCTTCAAGCGAATGGGGTAGTACAGCTCGCTGGGGTACATAATGTAGCCACGGTCAACGTATTGTTGGATGCTATCGGCGTATCCCGCAGGGGACGAATAATCCAAAACGGGCGAGAAATAATTCCAATAGCCCAGTTCAGAGCAACGAACAGTGCCCAAACCGAAATAAAGATCGCCGCCCGTGTTGCCCTGCTCTACAAACGATGAATCCATAATGGGGCTTGCAGCGGTGATTGCGCTCATGACCCATCCGTAGGCAACGCAGCGTTGCGCCAGCGTAAGGTACAAGTCGTTTTTGTAAGCAGTGAAGGCTGCGTTTTCGTGAGCGTTGTTGGCATCGGCGGCGGGCGTGCTGCCAGCGTTGGTGTCTTCGCCGTGTTCTTCGCCTTCGCCTTTGTCTTTGTTACCTGCTGCGAATTCGCTCAGCTCAAAATCGCGTTTCAGCAGCTCATCGCAGAACGAGTAATTGAAATGGATGCCGCTAAACGTCATTTTGTAGCGTCCGTACTGATTCGACAAATACTCGCGATAGCTGGTTTTGCCCGCCTCTTCGCCATAAAACTGGGCAATAGGAATATCGTTTTCGTCGCGCAGATAAGGCGGGTTTGAAAACGGCCAGAGCATTTCCTTGGGGTTTTGCTGTGCCAGCTTGGTCTGTACCATCTTGTCGTAGTGGGCGAGCTCTGCCAGCGCCTTTGCGGGAGAGTGCTGTATGCCGGTGTTTATTTCCACCTGGTTTTCGCTGAAGTCGCGCACGACGTGGGGGTTGTTGGGGAAGGGATTGGGAGATTGCGCCAAAAAGCCGTCTTCGGTGATGCGCAGGGTTTCGCGCTCAAGGCCGAAATTGCCTTGAAAGAGCAAGGAGCGCACTGTTTCGTTTTCAGCATGGATCATGCGAGGCCTTTCCATTTTTTGTTTTGGCTCATGGTAACGCAACGCGCGGATGGGGGGACGCGGCAAAAAGGAAGGGAAACCGTTTTGTGATATTTTTTCGCGGGTTTACGTGTGGTTCTTCGTTGTGTGGATTCTGATTGTGGGCTCTATCAAGGAAAACTCGCCGTGCACCCAGCGGCTTGCGCACCTTTTTGCTTCCGCTGTTATGCCGTATACTGGCAGTATCTTTTATGAGGTATTTTGTTGAGGAAGGACCGTTATGTACTGTTCTCATTGCGGAAAGAAAAACGCAGACGAATCGTTGTTCTGCGTAGAATGCGGATGTCCGTTAAGGAAACCCGCAGTTGCAGGCGCTGCGCGACCTGCGGGGGCGGCCGTTGGCATGCCTACCGAATACGTTGTGCCCAAGGGGTGCGTTGGCCAGGCGTGGTCGGATATTACAAGCTCGCCGAACTGGGTTAAGCGCGTGCTTACGCTTATGCTTATGAATTGCGTTCCCGTGCTTAACTTCTTTGCAGTGGGTTATGGTCTTCAGTGGGGTGCCCAGGCGGCGAAAGGCGAACCGAAGCCGCTTGCTGCAGGCGCGTTTTGCAAGAAGACGTTCGTATTTGGTCTGATTATTGTGCTTTTGGATATTCTTCTTGCGGCAGCGACAATTGTCTTTGGCGTTCTGTCGTTCATTCCTATTTTGGGTGCGATTCTGCTTGTTGCTATCAATCTTTTGGCTTCGACATTCTGCGAGCTTGCCAAGATGCGCGCGGGTGTTACGGGCAAACTTGGTTCTGCCTTTGACCTGTCGGAGCTGTTCCGCGCATATCGAAAGAATTTGGGCGGTCTTTTTGCGGCAGCCATTGTTCCGCAGTTGATTTGCGGCGTTGTTATTGTCGTTGTTGTTATTGTGCTGGTGTTCCTTGCGGGGTTGAGCGGATACGCTGCGTATACCGATTTCTTGGATTACGGCTACGGATATGGGCACGGTTATTCGTATCCGTCGTATGGCGTTGGCTACTTGGGCGGCGCGTTTGCCCTGGTGATTGTTGCCGCCGTTCTTGCCCTGTTCATTGATGGTTTGGGCATGTTGTGGGCAATGCGTGCCGTGGGTCATTGGGTGCATCGCAACGAACCCCAATGGGCGAACGAGGATGCGGCGGATGCTGCCGTTGCTGCGGCTCCTGTAGCAGCTGCTGCTCCCGCGCCTGTTGCTGTTAACGTTCCCGTCGTTGGCGTTGCCGTTGACGAGATTACTCCGACGTCTGGCACCAATGCGGCTGTACCGATGGGCGCCGCCTCCGAACCTGTTGCGCCAGTGGCCGCTCCCGCACCTGCTGTGCCTGACGCGTCGGCGAACGCTCCGGCCGAAGTTGCTCCTGCTGCTGATGCCGCAGCTGCTCCCGTTGTCGCTCCCGCTTCTGCCGCAGGCGAGTCCGAGGCCGGTGCCGGTTCTTCCGCGAACCCGGGAAACGAACCTAAGGAATAGCGAAGCGACCTGCGGAAACGCCTGCCAACGTTGCAGACGGGTGCAGGTGGCGAAGGTGCAAGCGACGAAACGCTGTAAGCCTTTGGTGCTGCTCCAACTACAGAGTAGAGTTCATGCAGCCTGACCAAAAATCACGAAGGGGTCCCGCAAATGCAGGACCCCTTCTTTCGTACTATCAAACGAGCAACCGCCGGCATCTACCAGCGCCTTCACCACACTAAACGCTCGTTGCAGGCTGGCAAGCATTCGCAAGCAAACATCTGCTAGCACTTGCAAGCGCCTTCGCAGCGCATCCAGGCGTGTTACTTCTGCGCCTTCGCCGTGCTTGCAATGTGCTTGATGGCTTTAACGGCAAGCACAATGGCCAAGACAAACAGCAAAATAGCCAGCAGCAACTGAACAACGGGGGCAAGCGCCACACCCGAGGTCATGATGGCGCTCACCTTCGCCTGAGCGGTAAGAGCCAGCGATGTGAGCGTGACGATAAGCATGAACACCATGGGAATGTAGAACATCTTGTTGTTGCGTCCGATGTTGCCCAAGAATGAGCAAACGGCCAGCAGCGCCAAGGCGGCAAGCAGCTGGTTCGCGGCGCCGAACAGCGGCCAGATAATGGCGTAACCGCCCATGCCCAGACCAATGCCCGCAGCAACTGTGATGATGGTTGCCACGTAGGGGTTGGTCAGCACTTTGCGCCAGCCGGTCTCGTTGTCAACGCTGGATTCATCGTCGTCGGTGGTGAACATTTCCTGGAACATCATGCGACCAATGCGGGTTGCCGTGTCCAAAGAAGTCAAGCAGAAAGCGGAAACCGCCAAAATAAGCAGGGAGTACGCAATCGATCCTGCATGGCCGCCGATACCTTCCAGACCAGGGATAACGCCGATCATACCCGAAAGACCGCTTGCGAAAATCTGCGTAGGCGTGGCGTAGGTGCCGCTTACCGCACCTTGCCACACGTAGGCTACGGCGCACAGCGAGATAACGGCCAGCAGGCATTCCAAAAGCATACCGCCGTAAGCGATAGGCTGCGCCTGCGACTCTTTATCCAGCTGCTTGGACGTGGTGCCCGAAGAAACCAAAGAATGGAAGCCGGAAATTGCACCGCATGCAATGGTCACGAATAGAGCAGGGAACAGCAAACCGCGGCCGCCAAACACTTTGGCATCGGGGTAGAGCGTGGTGGTGTCGAATGCGGTGAAGGCGGGCACTTCCGCAAAAGACGTGTTGCCGAAAATAGTTGCGCCAATAATGCCGATGATCGCCAGCACAATCATGCCGTACAACAGGTAGCTGGACAAATAGTCACGCGGCTGCAGAAGAATCCATACCGGAGCTACCGAAGCAATCAAAATGTAAATGCCTACCACAATCATCCAGGTGGTCTGGTCGATGCCGCCCAGGAACGGGAAGTTGTAGCCCACGGCAACGATAACGGCAATAACAACAATCGCACCCAAAATCATAACAGGACCAGGTACATTGCGGCTGCGTGTCGCAATGCCCCAAACAACGGCAACGGCAATGAACAGAACGGAAATGGTAGCCGTGCGCGCATTAGCGATATTCGTGCCGTCGGGATCGGCGAATGTACCCGCCACGATTGAGGCAAAAGCTGCAACAACCAGCACCAACGTCAAAAACGAGAACACGCAGAACAGTTTTTTCGCGGATTCGTCGATATTAGCTGCAACAACGGCGGCAAGCGTTTGTCCCTTGTGACGCAGCGAGGCAAACAGTGCGCCAAAGTCGTGCATGGCGCCAATGAAAATGCCGCCGATAAGAACCCACAGCAAAACGGGAACCCAGCCAAAAATCGCGGCCTGAATGGGGCCATTAATGGGGCCAGCTCCGGCAATGGAAGAAAAATGGTGGCCGATAACCACGTAGGGCTGCGCCGGAACGTAATCAACGCCGTCTTCCAGAGCGTGGGCAGGGGTTTCAATGGAGTTGTCGATACCCCATTGTTTGGACAGCCATCCGCCATAGCAGATATAGCCTATGATCAGGATAACTGCAGCGATGACCAGCATGATCAAAGCGTTCATGAACTAATTACCTCCTTCTGAACAAACCTTTCTTGCTGCATTTGATGCCAGCATTCGCTTCAAGCGCCGCTCGCATCTCTTTTCCAGCAGCATTAGTGAGAACGCACTGCGACGAAAAGTCCACCGCAGCCAGGCGCAAATCGGACCAGCCACGCAGTCCAAAGCTGAACTCCTTATGGAAACGGGCTTTGCGAATTGCCTTTTTCGCATCGTCGGTCACCGAATCGGCCACAATGACAAGCGAGATATAGCTGCTCATATGGTCGGGAACAGGGTCAACTTTCTTCAGCGCCTGAGTGGTCATGAAGTCAATCCACTCAGCCACATCTGCTGCAGAAAGCGTTTCGGTTGTCTGAAAGAAGAGATATTCGTGAGCATCCACTTCCCAAAGTTTCGCTCGCTTGGTTAGAACGTACTTCTCTCCATGCGAGTGAAACTCTGCAAAAGCAGGAAAGGTACGGTTGGCATATTCGTAATCAGGGAAAACGTTGAACCAACCTTCATGTGCCAAAATGAGTTTTTTGAGCACGGTCGCGCGATTGTCATCGCGGGTTGTTGAATCGCAATTGTCGCTGGTCGTTGAACTGTTTGCGCTTGTACTTTGACTGCCTTCTGAGTCGCTTTCACCAGACACCGGCGCACCTCCTTTCATCGCAAGTGGTGTTTTTTTAGCACAATACCTACCCACAGGCTATGAAAATTGGGTAAAAAGTAACGCTAAGGGGTATAAAAGGTAGGAATTTTTATGATTTACCTGGTGCAGTAACGCAAAAGCTGCGAGATTTTTCCGCTACGACCACGTCAATGCGGTAAACTGGGAAGTTACGAATTACGATACATTGACGAATCCGAATCATCAATCGCAAAGAGGGTGTTATGGCTATTCAGGCCCCGGAAGGCACAAAAGATCTGCTTCCCGATGAAGAGCTGTTCTGGCTGGATTTCCAGCAGTGCGCGCGGGAAGTTTTCGGCACGTATGGGTACTTGCCCATTGAAGTGCCAACCATCGAGCAAACTGAGCTGTTCGTGCGTGGCATTGGCGAAGCGACCGACGTTGTTTCCAAAGAGATGTTTGCCACGTTTTCAGGTGAGAATTTGAAGAAGCTGCTGGACGGACAGTCGCTGAAGAGCAAAAGCCGTCTGTCGCTGCGTCCCGAAGGTACGGCCGGCGTGGTGCGCGCGGTGGTGCAGCATGATTTAGTGCCGCAGGGTGCAGCTCCCGTGAAGCTGATGTACGCGGGTCCCATGTTTCGCGCCGAGCGTCCGCAAAAGGGCCGCCTGCGCCAGTTTCACCAGGTAGGCGTTGAGTGCTTGGGTGCCGAAGAGCCCACTATCGATGCCGAAGCCATTATCATGCTCATGCGTTTCTACGAGAAAGTGGGCATTCCCGCGGACAAAATGACGCTGCTGATCAACTCCATGGGTTGCGAGAAGTGCCGTCCGGCGTATCGCGATGCCGTGCGCGCCTACATGGACGAGCACGCTGACGAGCTGTGTGAAACGTGCAACACGCGCAAGGAAATCAACCCGCTGCGCGCCTTCGACTGCAAAAACGCGGGTTGCGCGCAGGTAATGGAAGCGGCGCCGAAGATCTCCGATCATCTGTGCCCCGATTGCAAAGCCCACTACGACCAGGTGAAAGCGTACCTGGAAGCTGCGGGCGTGGCGTACCGGGAAGACGCAAAGCTCGTGCGTGGCTTGGATTATTACACGCGTACCGTGTTTGAGGTGCAAGTTGATGACGGTCTGGGTTCGCAAAATGCCATCGGCGGCGGCGGACGCTACGACAAGCTGGCCGAAGAAGTAGGCGGAAGGCCCACGCCGGGCTTGGGCTTTGCGCTGGGCTACGAGCGCTGCGTTTTGGCGCTTGAGGCTGCGGGCAAGGAATTCCCGAAGGCCGCGCGCTGCGACGTGTTCATTGCCTGCGTTGACGAAAGCGTGCGCTTGGCGGCATTCCGCCTGATGCAGGCATGCCGCGATGCGGGCATAGTGGCAGAGATGGATCACCAGGGTCGCAGCCTGAAAAGCCAGTTCAAGCTGGCAGATAAAACGGGTGCACGCATCATTGCCATTTTGGGCCCCGATGAGCTGGAACAGGGCCAGGTGAAGTTGCGCAACATGGCAACTCACGAAGAAAAGCTGGTCAAATTGGAAGATGCAGTTTCAACTTGCGTGGCAAGCGAGTAAAATAAGCGTTTGCCTTCGTTGATGGTTTGCGGCTGGGCCTGCGGCTGGGCTTGCCGTTTGCTCGTGGCTGAACGCGGGGCCGGACGAGTGGTCGCGCACGCGGCCGAGGTGCGCAGGATGTGCAAGATGAAGGCGTTTTCCGCGGAGTAGATCCGCAAGAGGGTTGAATAAAGGGGCTTTCGAGCCGCTTCGCAGTTATAAAGGAGCAGGAATGACCGATTTCAAAAATGAGTACTGCATGCACACCGCCACTTGTGGCGAGCTGCGCAAAGAAGACATTGGGCGCGAGGTTGTGCTGACTGGTTGGGCGTGGCATACGCGCGACCACGGCGGCATTATCTTCTGCGACCTGCGCGATCGTGATGGCTATACCCAGGTCATCATTGACCCCGATTGCGTAACCGCCGATGAGTTCGCTATCGCCGAGCACTTGAGCCGCGAAGACGTTCTGAAAATCACGGGCAAAGTACGCGCTCGTGGCGAAGAGGCCGTGAACCCCAACATGCTTACGGGCGAGATTGAAGTGCTTGCTTCGTCCATTGTGATGCTGAACAAGTCCGTTACGCCGCCGTTTGAAATTGAAGACGGCATTGCCGTTGCCGAAGAAACGCGCATGAAGTGGCGTTATATGGACCTGCGTCGTCCCGAGATGTATGCCGCCATCAAGCTGCGTCACGTTGTGGCTCAGGCCATGCGCAAGGCGCTCAACGAGCGTGACTTCGTCGAAGTCGAAACGCCCATTCTGGCAAATAGCACACCTGAAGGCGCGCGCGACTACATTGTGCCCAGCCGTCCGAACCCCGGCAAGTTTTATGCGCTGCCGCAAAGCCCGCAGCAGTTCAAGCAAATGCTTATGGTTGCTGGCATTGAGCGCTACTATCAGATTGCCCGTTGCTTCCGCGACGAGGACCTGCGCGCCGATCGTCAGCCCGAGTTTACCCAGGTAGACATTGAGATGTCGTTCGTTGAAGGCGAAGATGTCATCGACATGATGGAAGACGTTATGAAGGAAGTGCTTGCCGCCGCTGGCGTGGAGCACGAGTTCCCGTTGCAGCGTATGCAGTGGTCCGAGGCAATGGACCGCTTCGGCTGCGATCGCCCCGACATCCGCTTTGGCATGGAGCTGGTAAATCTGACCGACATCGTGCGCGGCTGCGGTTTCGGCGTTTTTGCCAAGACCGTGGAAGCGGGCGGCATTGTGAAGGCCATTAACTGCAAGGGCGCGGGCAACTGGAGCCGTGGCGAGATTGAGAAGCTTGCCGAAGTTGCTGCCGCGAATGGCGCTGCTGGCATGGCGTGGATTGCATTTACCGACGCCGATACCGAGATGAAGGGCAAGAGCCCCATTATCAAGTTCTTGGGCGATGAAGTATACGGCCAGATCAAGCAGGCAATGGATGCTCAGCCGGGCGACTTGCTGCTGTTTGCTGCCGATAAGCCCGCTACGGTTGCCGCCGTGCTTTCCGCGCTGCGTCTGACCATGGCTGATCGCTTGGGCATCGAGCGCAACGGCCATGCGCTGCTGTGGGTGGTGAACTTCCCCATGTTCAAGTACGACGAAGAAGAGAAGAAGTACGCCGCTGAGCATCATCCTTTCACGCATGTGCTTGAAGAAGATCTGGACAAGATTGAGACCGACCCGCTGGCCTGCGGTTCTTATAGCTATGACATTGTTATGGACGGCTACGAGCTGGGTGGCGGCTCGATTCGTATTCACAACGCCGAAGAGCAGAAGCGCGTTTTGCGTCGCTGCGGTGTATCCGAGGAAGATTTGGACATCAAGTTCGGCCACTTGATTCATGCGCTTGAGCTGGGCGCTCCGCCTCATGGTGGCATTGCGCTGGGCCTGGACCGTTTGGTCATGCTGCTTGCAGGCAAGAGCTCCATTCGCGACGTTATTGCCTTCCCCAAGACGTCCAGTGCATCGGACTTGATGACGGGCGCACCGAACCAGGTGACCACGCGTCAGCTGAAAGAAGTGAATCTTTCTATTCTGTAGCACTAAACTTTGCTATGATTTGCAGCGAGTTGCGCGTAAGCGCTCGCGGCAATAGGGAGCATGAACGAAACGCAGTTGCAGCGCGAAGGCGCTGCGGAAGCGAAGCAAATAAAAGCCCGTGGTTGCGACTGCGGGCTTTTTTATCGAGCGGGTTGAGCATGGGCGGAATCGGGCGGTGCGCCGGATTTTGCTAGATAAGGAGAACGAACCGATGAGCAGCGAACATATGGAGTGCTCGAAGTGTGGCGGCACGATGGTCTTGGATGAAGACCATATTATGTTGGTTTGCCCGTACTGCGGAAACAGGGAAGCGCTTGACCCAATGACCGCTTCGCGCTTGGAATCCAAGGAGGAAGCGGCTGCACAAAAAGCAGCCGAAGCGGCCCTGAAACGCAAACAGAGCGCTCGAAATAAGGCTGTTGGCCAGGCCATGAGTCGCGCCAAGAAGATTGTTTGCGGCATTGTTGCCGCATTTGTGCTGCTTACTGTTATTGGCTGCATTGCAAACATGGTTGAAGACAAAAGCTGGGAGGCTGAGCAGCAGCAGCGTCTGAACTCCGCTTACACGTGGCCGGAATCGGGGCTTGCCACTATGCTTCCGAAGCCTGATCAGGAAAAAGGCTATATCTATAGCGCAACATCGTTCTTTGAAATCGATATCCCCTGCGAAACCAGCAGCGAATGGACAGATTATGCGGCTCGTTTGAAGAAGGCGGGTTTCGATGTTGATGCAACAACGTCGTCGTCGGGCTATACTGCGTACAACAAAGATGGCTATCGCGTTTCTGTTTATTATTACCAGTACAGTACGCCCGCGTATATGGAAGTTCATATCGATGAACCCCTGGTGCCCGTAACGATTTCATGGCCGAAGGTGGGCGTTGGCGCGTTGCTGCCCGAGCCGCCATCGCTGATGGGCACCATTCAAAGCGACCGAGAGGATTCGTTTACGGTTGTTATTGCGCAGATGTTCCGTGCTGATTTTGATGCGTATTGCGCCGAATGCATTGCCGCCGGGTTCAACAAAGATTACAACCGTCAGGACACAACGTTTTATGGGTACGATAGCAACGGCAACTACCTGAGCCTGGAATACGCTGGTTACAACACCGTGAACATTAGGGTGTACGCCAAGTCGAAGTAGTTTGCACCAGCACCTCCGTTGTTGACAAATTACCCCACCTTTTGTCAACAAATGGGGTTTGAACTGCGCTTTTATCCTTACTTCACGCCCTTGAGCGGCGCGCTTGACCGCAGCAGCGCAAACCAGCCTAAGCCGGCTATAACCATGGAGGCTACGATAATCACCCCTACGCCTTCTACGTAGTTTGTCCAGGGCAGCACTGCGATAACCATGCCCAAGCTTCCAAGGGCAGTGTGCAAGAAGTTGATAAGCGACGAAGCGGCTCCGGTGTCGTCGTCTTGCTGAGAAAGCAGAATGTTCGTGCTGTAGGGGCGAACGCAAGCTTGCATTACGGCAAACACCAGGAACGTCATGCAAAACAGGGTGGGAGAAATCTGCCCCACGCAAAGCATGGCTACGCCGCTTAAGCCGGCAATGGTCAAAATGATGTTCGTGAAGCGGCGCGCGTCCATGAATTTCTGCGCCACGAGCCAGATAAACGGACCAAGTGCCGTGAGGAGCGCAGCAATAGCAAAATACAGGCTGTAGCCCATTTCGTCCAATCCGAAAAAGTCGATATACACATAAGACGCCACGGCGATATACGCCATAAACGGCAGGTTAAGCGTGCCCACGATCAGCAGAAACGAGGTAAATCCCTTGTTTTTTGCCACCACGCCCAAATTGCAAAGGCTGCCCAGCACGCTGCCCTGGTAGCGTTCGTTTTCTGGCAGCGTTTCCTTGAACAAGACGGTTAGCACGAAGCAGAGAGCACCTACTGCGGCAAGAACCCAAAACGTTACGCGCCAGTCGGCAACGCGCACGATGAATGCGCCCACAACAGGCGCCAGAACTGGACCTATTACGAACATGACTTGCACAACAGACAGCACGGCTTCGCGTCGCTCGGCATAAAACGCATCTTTCACCACCGCCGTGGATACCGCGCTGACCGCGCCTGCGCCAAGCGCTTCCACCACGCGAAAGGCAATGAGCGCCCAAATCGATGTTGCCATTGCACATAACGCGCTGCCCACCGTATACACCGCCATTCCTCCCATAAGGATCGGACGGCGCCCATGCTTGTCCGAGATGGGACCGAAAATGAGAAGACCCACAGAGAAAAACAGGTAGTACCCCACCAGCGTTAAATTCACGGTGGAGGCATTTGTGTTGAAGTGGTTGGTCATGTGCGGCACCGCCGGCGTGTACATATCCAGCGACAACGGCGTAATCAGGCTAGCAACAACCAGCAGTATTAACAGGCCGAATATGCCCAAGCGCGGTTGTGGCGCAACAAGCCAGCTATTCAATTTCTTCATGTAACTCCTGAAGCTTCAAAGTGGCCCAATGTGGGATTGCGGAAACATTAAAAATAGCGCAATGAGCTTCTGCCGGTGCGCCATTTTGAAAACTGAGCATTATATCCACGAGTCTGCAACTAAATGTAGACAATCGCTGCCTTTTGTCAACATTTAGCGTTACTCTTTCAGGCGAAAGGGAAAGCGTGAAAGGGAAAGCGAGAAACAAGAAGGGCACGGCAACCGAACGGAATCGGAAGCCGCGCCCTTCGCATTTGCGGTGCGTTTTGTAGTGCACTTGCAACGCTGCGCTATGATGCGCTTGCCATGCACCAGCATGCCAACGCGTTGCGCAATTACTCAGCGCTTAGCAGCGTGATTTCGAAATTCAGCACCTTACCAGCCATTTCGTGATTCAAGTCAACGGTAACGGCTGCATCGGTGATCTCGGCAATACGTGCTGGAACGGGCTGGCCAAAGTTGTCGCGAAGCAGAACCTGGTCGCCAACATGCATTTCTTCAGGGTTGGGAACCTGATCGATGGGGAACTCGATGACCATCGAAGGGTCGGGCATGCCGTAAGCATCTTCGGGCTCAAGACGAACCGTTACGGTTTCGCCAACTTCCATGTTCTCAACGGCCTTGTCGAAGCCGGGAATCATCATGCCAGCCATGCAGGTGAAGCGCAGCGGCTCATTGCGGCTGTAGGAAGAATCGAACTCGGTGCCGTCGTCAAGCGTGCCGCGATAATGTACGGCAACTTTCTTTCCAGAATTGCTCATTACTCTCTTCTTTCTGTTTGCGTGGTTTTGCTCTTACAGAGTTTCCAGGTAATTTACCAGGTCGCCAACGTTTTGCAGACCCTCGGGCTCGCCAAAGTCAATGTCAAGGCGATCTTCAAGCTCGGTGATAATTTCAAGCAGATCCAGCGAATCGATGCCCAGAGACTCAAACGTCGAATCGCTTTTCACGGATTCGGGGTCGATATCCAGGTTCTCCGCCAAAATGGCTTTTAAAACAGCAAGTTTAGACATGGTTTTCCTTCCAGGATTTGTGCTCGTTGCTTCACGCATTGTACCCGAAAAGCGGTGGGCGCACTGCGCGGCGTGAAATACGATGCAAAAAACGTTAAAGAGTGCAGGCGAAGGGACGCGCTTGCCACGAAGGCATCGCATGGATGACACGCGTTTGTCGCGGATGACGCTGCTCGGTGCGTGATACGCGGGCGACGCCGACTGTGCCGCGGGGCGTGGGCGTGAGCAGTGCGGTCATCAAGCATCCTGCGCGCGTACGCCCGCATGGAGTCTTGACCACTATTTCTTTACGCGAATCTCGCCTTTTTCGCAACGGTTGCCCCACGCGTCGATAAGCGTGTCATCGCGATAGACGCACACAATTTCGCAATGGTTTGCGCATTTCTGGCAGATAACTTCGCGCGTGCGAAATTCGATGTTGTCAATGTTGAAGTCGAACGGTTTCCATTGCGATGTGGGGGAGTCTGCTGCTAAAAGAGCGGCTCCGTAAGCGCCCATCAAGTGGCCGTCGGGGTCAACAAGAACGTTCATGCCCAGGGCGTCTTCGAACGCCTTCACCACGCCCACGTTTTTGCTCACGCCGCCTTGAAACACTACGGGTGCTGCGATTTTCTTGCCTTTTCCCACGTTGTTCAGGTAGTTTACTGCAACGGCCTTGCACAGGCCCGCAATAATATCCTCGCGCGGATAGCCCACTTGGATCTTGTGCACCAGGTCGCTTTCTGCGAATACGGTGCAGCGCGCCGCAATGCTGGCAGGATGTTGCGAGGTTAGCGCAATGTCGCCGAACTCTTCCACCGCCACGCCCAAGCGATGCGCTTGGCTGGACAGGAATGATCCCGTTCCTGCTGCGCACAGCGTGTTCATGGCGTAATCGGTGGCAATGCCGCCATCGATGCAGATAATCTTTGAATCTTGGCCGCCAATTTCCAGAATGGTGCGCACATCGGGGTGCAGGTGCGTGGTTCCCACGGCATGTGCGGTGATCTCGTTTTTCACCACCGTTGCGCCCAGAATGGCGCCGACCAAGCGACGTGCCGAACCCGTGGTGCCCACGGCCATAACTTCCGCGTCATAGACGCCTTCCTGCAGCTGTTCATGCAGCTCATCGGCCACTTTGCGCGCGGCAACGGTGGGGTTGCCCTCCGTCCAAAGATACGACCGGGCAATGATGTTGCGCTGCTCGTCAATAACAACGCCCTTAGTGGAAATGGAACCAGTATCGATTCCCAAAAATGCCTTCATGCTTTCTCCTAGCGTGCTTTTCTCATGGCAATCATGTCGTAAAACGCCTCAAGGCGTGTGTCCAGACCGGTGTCGGAGGTCTGCGAATCGTAGCTCAGGTACAAAATGGGCACGTTGTAATCATTGCTCACGCGTTGCAGCGCGGGCATAACGTCAATCTCGGGGGTGCAGCCTGTTGATTTCATGTGGACAATGCCATCGAAACCCTGTTCAGCGTAACGTTTTGCGGCGGCAATCGTGAGCGACGACGTGGGTCCCATATCGAATTTCGCGTATTCGCTGATGCTTGCACGCAGATTCTTCTCGTTGTAGCGCAAGTTGCGGTTTGTCATGTTCATCATGCGTGCCATGGAAACGCCCATGACCTGCAGTTTGTCCTCGATATGCAAGTTGCTGAAGGGGTCAACGGCAGTGAAGTATTCGCCCACCAGGCCCACGCGAATGGGGTCAACGGGAACGTTTTTCGGCACTTCGTCAAGCGCCTCCAGGCCACGCTTTTGGGCGGCGTGGAGTTCCGTGCGATTCTTCACGCGGTACATATCGGCCAGGTACGCCTTGCGCACGCGCTTGCATTCGCCGGGGTTCGCTTCGAAACCGGCGGTTTCCAAGTAGGCATCGTTGAAGCGATCCAGACACTCAATCATTTCAAGCGTCACCATGAATTTAGGGATGGCAACGGGAACCACCAGGTCAGGGTTGATTCCCTGCTTGCAATATTCAATGTTTTGCTTGGCGGATGTTTCGGCTACTTCCGCAAAGTTAACCATTTGGAACTCGTAACCCATGTCGCGCAGAATGGATTCTTGCAGCTCGCCGTAATAATGCAGGCGGCATGGCCCCGAAAACTGCACGAGCGTGTCGGCGCCCCGTTCCAGCGCTTCAATATAGTCGCCCAAAATGTGCTTGAACGGCGCGCAGACATAATCGTTGGAGTTCAGCGTGCCCAGCTCCAACGATTTGCGCGTTGGCTCAGGGAGTCGAACGAATTCTGCGCCCAGACATTCTTCCACGAAGAAACGAAACGCTACGTCGTAGTAACCGTAACGCATGAATGCCACTTTATGGCGCTCGCCCGACTTCGCCTTGCCGCGCTTTGCAGAGTGGCGCATGCGATACAGCGGTTCGGGCAGGCTGTTGATATTCGTTACTGACGTGCGCAAATCGCTGTAGTGTCGCTTCAGGTTGTCCAGGGCTTCGCTGGCGTTTGCCGGCAATTTCTCCAGGTTATTCGCCATGGCTGTAGCCTCCCTGTTTTTGGTAGCGAAGGATATCGACGAAGCTCTCCACGCGGGTTTCCAGGCCGGCTGTGCCGCTTTGCGCGTCGATGGTGATGGACAGAATGGGACGTCCTTTGATGTAGCGCATTACGGCGTCGCTGGTCATGGAGTCGGGTCCGCAAGGGAAGGCGCTTACCAGCACAATGCCATCAATCTTGTCGTGCAGGTCCAGCATGGCGCCAATGAGCTCGCGATTGATCAGCCACGGCAGCGTGTCGGAGAAGCTGCGTGACGTTTTGAAGGCGCGTGCGCGATCGTAATGGTCGGCGAACAGTGGAATGGCTTCCATTTGCTGAAGCATGTCGATGAGCGGTTTGCCCACATAGGGGTCGTGAACCACATAAGGGTGGGCGGCCACCAGGATTTTCAGTTTAGGTGCGCCCGTGGAATCGGTTTCTGGGGAGCGCAGGTCGGCCATGAGTTTTTGATGCAGCTTGGCGTCGTAGGCATCTTGTGCTTTACGGGCGTGGTTGTACGTGCGCTTTGCTTGCGCGGCGCTGTGGCCCATTTTCATGCCTAGGGCGACGAACGCTTCTTTTTCCGGCGTTTTTTCGTATTCGTCCACGTTTGCGGAAAGAATGCGCAGGTCGGCGAAGGTGGCTGATGTGGGCGAGACGCTGGTTGCAGTTCTGGTTGCAACTCCGTCTGCGGCGCCCTCTGCTGGGGGTGCTGCGTTCGCTACGCCTCCTTGTGCGTCGTCGAGAAGAACGGCGTTGTTCTCTGCGTTCTTAAACGCGCTTTCTACCAGGTCGGGAAGGGCTTGGAATTTTGTGCAGAAACTTTTGCACAGGCCAAAGCGGTTGTAACGTGGCACGAATATGGCATCGCAGCGGCCTTTAAGACTGGCCACGTGGCCCATGAAAATCTTCGAGGCAAGACAGCACTCGTCAACCGAAAGAGCGTCGCCGTGCTTAAGCGTGAGTCGGTCGGTTTCGCCGCTGAGCACCACGTGGCAACCCAGTTCTTCGAAGAACGTCTTCCAAAGCACGCCAAAGCGATAGTACAGAAAGCCGCGTGGAATGCCGACGGTCTTCACGTCGCAATACGGCGCCGAAAGCAGCAGGTCAAAGCTTTTCAAAAGGATCTCCCGTCAAGAATTGCCTCTTTGCAAGTTGTTCATTATAGAAGGTGCACCTCAATGGCTTCTAAATTGTCAACAAAGAGTGAAAAAGCACCCTGTTTTTCTAGGAATTTAGGAGGTGTCGAAGTTAGAGATTTGCAAACCATGCGGTCGTTGCGCGCTCACAACTTCGTGTCCCGCGGAGCGATTGCGCAGGGCGCTTGCGGCGCTGTAACCTTGTCCTTTGCCGCCACTCGTTCGTGCGCTTTTACTGCTTTTGTTGCGGCGGCGTACACGAAACGCTATATTTGCGAAGAGTGAAAATGCGCGTTTGGAGGGCGTTGGTGCTTGTAACGGGGCTGTTGGCGAAGATTTCGGCATGCGGATCTCCCGATGAAAGCAATAACGAAACGCAACAAAACGCAACGAAACGAAACGAGAAAGGCGCTTTATGAACACAGCCGCTATTGTGC